>JALFHZ010000032.1 GCA_022776445.1 Lachnospiraceae bacterium | reverse complement strand
ACGGCCGTTATAGTCGATCTGCAGCGGGTTGAACAGCAGCAGCACGTCGCCGGACAGCAGCAGCATACCCTCGCGGATTCGGGAAGCGACGGAGCTCATGCAAATCAGAAACTCGTCGAACAGCGTGGAGATCCTCCCGTTGGGCAGCTCATGGGGCACCGGGCTGAACAGCTTGCCCAGCGCCGAATACTGCGGCACGCGCTTGCTGTCGCCGCCGGAGTGGATCACCAGCACACGTAGATTCTGAAAGCACCCCTCCTGCTCGTGCAGATACCGGATCACGGAAAGCGTCGCGCCGCCGGAACCGACGCGCTTTCCGTCGCGATCGGGGATCACGGCGAACTTCGTCTTTACAGGCAAAAAGCCCGCCCGCTCCTCAATCTGCCTGCGGAATCCTTCCGCCTGCTGCTCATTGGAAGCCGTCAGCACGATATAGTCCCATTGGGGAAAGGCAGATGATTTGATCGACCGGTTATAATCGTCCCAGCAATCCTGATAAGATTGGGACAGGAAAAGAGAAAAAAGATTTTTCATGGCTTTTGTCTTCCTTATTTTATAATAGATCTTTATGTGTTTCTGTCAGCAAACAACATTTGTGAGGAAACTTCGAGCGTTCCAGGGTGACTGACTCCAGCTTTTTGAACGTACCGTCAGCATCTACCGCATTTCTTGCATGCATCCGTTCATCTCACTTCTGGTAAATGCCCAGCTGGTCAAACAAATCTCTTCGTTCCTTTCCTGCTTTCACATCCGACAGCAGGGTTTTTATCAGAGATTTTCTGTGCATGGACTTTTGGGCATACCGGCAAACCATGTATATCCACGCCGCATGATTCAGCACAGGATACTTTTTCGCCAGCTCCCAGTTTTTCTGCCCTCTCTCCTGCAGCAAGCGGAAAAGCTGCAGGGGGTTGTGAACCTCTCCGACAATCTTCACGCCTCTGTCTTCTGTAATTGCCTTTCTGCCAAAATTGCCCTGCTGCAGGATAAAATGCATCAGGTTCGTGCAAACATGATCGTCTACCTCCGCGCACCAGGTAATCTCCTGTTCATCCAGGCCTAAATACAGCTGGCACATTCGTGTGACTGATTTTGCCAGGATTTCCAGTCCGGCTTTTGCAAGTATCGGCTGCATACCACCGTACCAGCGATCATCGTGAAGCGCCTGGTTGACATACATCATCCAATCCATAATCTGCCGTAAACCCAGCCCGCTTCTCAGGTGCTTGACAATGTGCAGCAGAAGGACAATGCCATTGCAGATTTCCGGAAGCACCGGAATCCGACAGGACTCAATTTCAGTCTCTTCTGCTTTTTGCAAGCCTTCCCTGATCAAACACATCAGATAGTCGCCCTCCGCACCATCCGGCAGGCCGGCAGGATGACGGTGAATTTCGTAAGTAAAACCATCTTTTCCCAATGTCATGTGGTGATCCGCATGGTCTTCCTCGTACATGAGATGATATCCATGATCCCGCATCAGCTGAAAAGCACGCTCATAGTCCTCTTGGGCTACCAGAAAATCAATATCGCCCATCGTTCTCGCTGAAGGATCTGGATAGTACATCGCAGCAGCTGTCCCTTTCAGGATGGCCATTGGGATCCCATGGTCTTTCATCAGAGAGCACAATTCACTTTGTTCCTGCAGCAGCCGATAAAAATAAGCCACCTGATTGATCCTGCAAGACGCCCATCGGCCTCGTACAGGGTCGGGAACCGATAAATGCTCCAGAACCCATTCGCATGGAATCCCTTCGATGGTTTGCGCCACCAATTCCTGATATACTTCCATCCACTCTTCATCTGACAGATTGAATCTTCCATCATTTTCCTGGTTTCTGGGTTCTTCCGAATGATTCGCAAAAAGAGCTTCCCGGATCAATAAACAAACAATTGCTTCTTTCTTCATTCCACATACCGATGTGAACCCCACATCAGGGTGTCATACTTTATTGTCGGGTATAATATCTATTTACCATACCCTCCGAAGCCCGCGGGGACCGACGCCTTCCCGCTTTATGAACACGCGGCTGAAGGGGTTCGGCTCTCCGATGCCGCACGCCAGACCGATTTCTTTATCGGTAAACCGCAGTATCCGTTTCGCATGGGTGATCCGCACCTGCTGCAAGGAAGTGACCATCGTTACGCCGTATTGCTCTTTGAACAGCCGTGCCAGATCGTGTTTGCCGATGAAGAAGCGGCTGGCCACGGATTCCATCAGAATCGTCAGCAGATCATTTAGCCTGATATTCTTCTGCGCTAAGCTGGCAATTCTTCATTGACAAGCACTATCTGGCTCGGCTGTTCAAAGAGCATTACG
>JALFHZ010000019.1 GCA_022776445.1 Lachnospiraceae bacterium | reverse complement strand
CAAAAAAGTTAAAACATAAATTTGTGCGCCGGGATGAAAAGGGAGAAATCTGTGCGGAGTTGTTTGCACTGGATGGCGTAGATATTCAAGTGGAGCAGGGGCAGTTTGTGGCTGTGCTCGGTGCCAACGGTTCCGGCAAATCCACGTTTGCCAAGCATCTGAATGTGCTTCTCCAGCCGACAGAGGGAGCGCTGTGGGTTGCGGGGAAGGATACGTCTCAGGAGGAAAATGTCTGGGATATCCGCCAGTCTGCCGGGATGATTTTCCAGAATCCGGATAATCAGATTGTTGCCGGTGTGGTAGAGGAAGATGTGGCGTTCGGTCCGGAGAATATCGGTGTTCCCACAGAGGAAATCTGGACCCGGGTGGCGGAGAGTCTGGAGGCTGTCGGAATGACCGCCTATCGATATCACTCTCCCAACAAGCTGTCCGGCGGTCAGAAACAGCGGGTGGCGATCGCAGGAGTCGTGGCGATGCAGCCACAATGCATTGTGATGGATGAACCGACGGCAATGCTTGACCCCAGCGGGAGGAAAGAGGTGCTGCGCACGGTACACCGGCTGAAGCGGGAAAAGGGTGTTACGGTCATTTTGATTACGCATTATATGGAAGAGGTGGTGGATGCGGATCAGGTATTTGTCATGGATGACGGAAAAGCGGTGATGGCGGGAACCCCGAGGGAAATTTTCTCCAGAGCAGAAGAACTGGAACAGCATGGACTTACCGTTCCGCAGATCACAAAACTTGCCTGTGAGCTGAAACGGGAAGGCTTAGAGTTGCCGGACGGAGTTTTGAATCGGAAGGAATTAGTGGAGGCATTATGTCAATTAGGCTTGAAGAAATAAATTATACGTATGGTGCCGGGACTGCTTATGAGATTCATGCGCTCAAAAATGTCAGTCTGGAAATCCAAAACGGGGAGTTTGTCGGAATCATCGGGCATACCGGTTCCGGAAAATCCACACTGATTCAGATGCTGGACGGATTGATCCGGGCAGATTCCGGTCATATTTATTTTGAAAATGAGGATATTTATGCGGATGGATTTTCCATGCGCAGCCTGCGCGGAAAAATCGGGCTGGTATTTCAGTACCCGGAGTATCAG
Organism: Lachnospiraceae bacterium; assembly: GCA_022776445.1. Taxonomy (GTDB): domain Bacteria; phylum Bacillota; class Clostridia; order Lachnospirales; family Lachnospiraceae; genus Brotaphodocola. The sequence continues at coordinate 1,695 of JALFHZ010000019.1, read as the reverse complement.
CTTTTTGAGACTACGGTGCTGAAGGATGTGGCGTTCGGTCCCGGAAATCAGGGATTGTCGGAGTCAGATGCACTGGAACGGGCGAAGGAAGCGCTGCGCCGTGTAAAAATGCCGGAGAAATACTGGGAGATGTCCCCCTTTGAATTATCAGGAGGACAGAAACGCCGGGCGGCAATTGCGGGCGTCATAGCCATGGAACCACAGGTTCTGATTCTGGATGAACCTACTGCCGGACTGGATCCCCGCGGCAGAGATGAGCTGTTTGCCATGATCTGTGAGCTTCATGAGAATACCGGAATGACGGTACTCCTTGTCTCTCACAGTATGGAGGACGTGGCGGATTATGTGTCACGCATTGTGGTGATGGATCACGGCAGCGTGATGCTGGACGGCACGCCGGCGGAAGTGTTTTCTCATGTGGAGGAGCTGGAAGCGGCTTCTCTTGCGGTACCACAGGTCACTTACCTGATGCGGGATCTGCAAGCTGCGGGATTTGATGTGAATACCTCTGTGACAACTCTCGCGGAGGCGAAAAAGGAGATTCTGAAATTATGCTGAAAGATATCACTCTTGGTCAATATTATCCTGCGGATTCAGTCATCCATAAGCTGGATCCCAGGGTAAAATTGTTTGCGACAATTTTATATATCGTGTCCCTTTTTCTGTTTCATGATCTTCCGGGATTGATTTTTGTTACCGTGATTCTGATTGTTATCATCGGATTGTCGAAGGTTCCGTTTTCTTTTATGATGAAAGGGATTCGTGCGATTTGGGTGCTGATTCTGATCACTGCGGTCTGCAACCTGTTTTTTACACAGGGTACAGAGGATTTGTTTGCGTGGAAATTTGTGCATATTTCGCAGCAGGGAATTCACAATACCATTTATTTTACCATTCGTCTTGTTTATCTGGTGGTGGGCACTTCGGTGATGACGCTGACCACTACGCCGAACAAATTGACCGATGGTCTGGAGCAGGGCTTAAAACCGCTCAGTAAGTTGGGCGTTCCGGTGCACGAGATTGCAATGATGATGTCGATCGCGCTTCGTTTTATTCCGATTTTGTCCGAAGAGGCGGAAAAGATAAAAAAGGCGCAGATGGCACGCGGTGCCAATTTTGAGGAGGGCGGACTGATCCAGAAGGCGAAAAGTCTGGTTCCGATTCTGGTTCCTCTGTTTGTATCAGCGTTTCGCCGGGCCAATGATCTGGCGCTTGCCATGGAGGCGCGCTGTTATCGGGGCGGCGAGGGACGTACAAAAATGAAACCGTTGCATTATGAGAAAGCAGACCGCTGTGCATATCTTCTGTCGGTTGTCTATCTGATTCTTGTGATTGTGCTGCGGTTTGCCTTCAAAAACACAGTTCTTTTTTAGAATGGCTGTTTTTTTACATCAAATTAAGAAGATAGAGGAATGGCGTGAAACGGGTAAAATTAGTTGTGGCCTATGACGGCACGAATTATTGTGGCTGGCAGGTTCAGCCGAACGGAATAACGATTGAAGGTGTGCTCAACCGGGCGCTCAGTGATTTGCTGAAGGAGGAGATTCAGGTGACCGGCGCGAGCCGTACCGATTCGGGGGTACATTCGCTGGGAAACGTGGCGGTATTTGATACCGATACGAGGATTCCTGCGGAGAAAATTTCGTATGCCCTGAATCAGCGTCTGCCGGCGGATGTTGTGGTGCAGGATTCCTG
>JALFHZ010000011.1 GCA_022776445.1 Lachnospiraceae bacterium | reverse complement strand
CGGAATTGCCTGCGGAATGATTTTCGTTTTGCAGTAACGCTGAATATCGCGAAGCTTGTACACCTCACGTCCGACTGCAAAGCTGAACGCAATGCCTTCCCGTCCCGCACGACCGGTACGTCCGATTCGATGAACATAATATTCATCATCCTGAGGAATGTCGTAGTTGAATACCGCCTCTACTTCATCCACGTCAATTCCGCGGGCAGCCACATCCGTCGCAACCAGGATCTCGGTTCTGCCGTTGCGGAAGCTGTTCATAACACGGTCTCTCTGAATCTGTTTCAGATCTCCGTGCAGCCCCTCCGCAAAATATCCGCGGCCCTGCAGCTCGTCCACCAGCTCATCCACCTGTTTCTTGGTGTTGCAGAATGCAATGGAAAGCTTGGGAGCATACAGATCCAGCAGACGACACATCACCTCTACCTTGGTTTTGGGCTTTACTTCATAATAATACTGCGTCACTTTCGGAACCGTCAGCTCCTTCTTGACAACCCGAACCACCTGCGGATCCTTCTGGAAGGTAATTGCGATCTTCTGGATTTCCTCCGGCATTGTGGCAGAAAACATGATCGTCTGTCGCTCCTCCGGCAGCTGACTCAAAATCGTCTCCATATCCTCCAGAAATCCCATATTCAGCATCTCGTCCGCTTCATCCATGATGACCGTATGTACCTGATCCACCTTGATGGTTTTCCGGCGCATATGATCCATCACGCGCCCGGGAGTACCGATGACAATCTGCGTGCCATCCTTCAGCCCCTTGATCTGGCGCACAATGTCCTGGCCTCCGTAAATCGGAAGTACCTTAATCCCATGCATATACTTTGCCAGATTCCGGATCTCCTCTGCCACCTGAATCGCAAGCTCCCTCGTCGGACAAAGCGCAATTGCCTGCAGCTTCTTATTTTTCGGATCAATCTTCTGCAGAAGCGGTATACCGAACGCCGCCGTCTTGCCCGTACCGGTCTGCGCCTGCCCTATAATATCCGAACCCTCCATCTGTACCGGGATTGCTTTTGCCTGGATCGGGGTCGTCTCTTCAAACCCCATGTCCGCGATCGCACGCATAATTCTATCATCCAACTGCAACTCCTCAAACTTCACTGTTTCCATTACATCCTCCCAATTTCACTCGCTCTTTTCGAAGAACGTATCTCAAGGTAACCCGGTAACACTGCCATAAGATTTTATGTTTAAATATGTGAAATGTAAGCGCTTACAATTTATGGCTTAAAGAAAGAGGGAACAAGACTGGCCTTGAACCCTCCTAGTTTTCGATTATAAATCGTATCACACTTTCCTTTGAGTGTCAAATCGTAAAAATCAACAAATTGCGCCTTCGCAATCGTTTGTTTTTCTCCATCAGACCTTAAATCGATAGCCGACTCCCCATATTGTCTCAATATACTGCGGTTTGGCCGTGTTAAATTCAATCTTTTCACGAATCTTCTTGATATGAACCGTCACAGTCGCAATATCTCCAATGGAATCCATATCCCAGATCCTCTTAAAGAGCTCTTCCTTCGTAAATACATGATTCGGATTCTGTGCAAGGAAGGTCAGCAGGTCAAATTCCTTCGTGGTGAAATTGCGCTCCTCTCCATTGACCCAGACGCGCCGCGCGGTCTTGTCAATCTTCAGGCCGCGGATCTCGATTACTTCATTCTCCGGACTTCCGCTTCCGATCAGGCGCTCATAGCGTGCCAGATGTGCTTTGACCCGTGCCACCATCTCACTGGGACTGAACGGCTTGGTCATATAATCGTCCGCTCCCAGTCCCAGACCGCGAATCTTATCAATATCCTCTTTCTTTGCCGAAATCATGATGATAGGTGTGTTCTTCACCTCACGGAACCGTCTGCATATCTCAAAGCCGTCCATACCGGGAAGCATCAGATCCAGAATCACCAGATCAAAATCCTCATTCAGCGCCCGGTCGAGCCCTCTGACACCATCTCCCTCCCGTTCCACCTCAAAACCGCTCAGCTCCAGATAATCCTTTTCCAGCTCCGCAATGCTGTCTTCATCTTCCACGATCAGTATTCTGCTCATCGTTTCTTACCTCCTGATATTTTCTCAATACAAAATGCATCTCCGTTCCGATGCCTTCCTTGCTCGTCGCCCAGATCCTTCCTCCATGATCTTCGATAATCTTGCGCACAATGGAAAGTCCGATGCCGCTTCCGCCCTTGGAAGAGTTGCGGGAAGCGTCCGTCCGGTAGAACCGGTCAAAGATATACGGCAGATCCTTCGCCGCGATTCCGCGCCCGTTATCCTCGATCTCAACCTGAATAAAATCGCCCACATCCTTGATCCGGATATTGATAATTCCCTTCGGCTTATCCAGATACTTGACCGAATTGCTGATAATATTGTTGATGACCCGCTTCATCTGCTCCGCGTCGGCAATCACCTCAACATCCTCATTCACATAATTGAAATATCCCAGTTCAATATTACGCGACTCCATATCCAGACCCACTTCCTCCGCGCAGTCACGAAAATAACTGTCCACGTTGATTCTGGAAAACGTATAAGGGATCTTATTGGTATCAATCTTGGAATAAAAGGTAAGTTCATCAATCAGACGATCCATATCATTGGCCTTGTTGTAAATCGTCCGGATATACTTGTCCAGCTTTTCCGGAGAAGAAGCCACTCCGTCCATAATACCTTCCACATATCCCTTGATTGCCGTAATGGGTGTCTTCAGATCGTGAGAAATATTACTGATCAGCTCCTTATTCTCAATATCATACTGGATCTTCTCCTCCGCGTTCTCCTTCAGCCGGATCCGCATCTCCTCGAAATCCTGGCATAGCTGGCCGATCTCATCATCCTCATCAATCTCCAGCGTAAAATCCAGATTACCGTCACGGATCTTGCGGGTTGCTTCCTGCAGCCTGCCAAGCGGACGCAGAATCGACTGATAGACCCAGATCGTCAGTGCCGCACAGATAAAAAACAGCATAAATACGCCCGTGACCAGCATCTGAATCACCATGGTCCTGACCTCCGGTCCGAATTCATTGAACCGATACAGCATAAACAGCTGTCCCATGGAAATCACCATACCTGCAAATACAATCGGGAGAACCGTAAATGCCAGAAAAACGATGCACAATCGTGTCTTTAACTTCATAAACCGAGGCTCCTTTCATTCCGGTATGCCCCGCACACGGCAAAAGCATCCCTCATGACTACATTCCATTATATCATAAGAGATGCTTTTCGTTTATAAAAGTATTCTAAAGTTTAGTTTCCGCATTCGATGCTGATCTGATTGAACTGATCCAGAATATCCTCAATCCGGACAGCTGCTTTTTCCTCTCCGGATTTATCGATAATCGCCTCACCCTGATGCATCATGAGCAGACGATTGCCGTATTCCACCGCATACCGAAGATTATGAGTCACCATGATGGTCGTCAGCTTCTTCTCCCGAACCACCTTGTCAGTCAGCTCCATGATAATCTCCGCCGTTTTCGGATCCAGAGCTGCCGTATGCTCATCCAGAATCAGGAATTCAATCGGTGTCATGGTAGACATCAGAAGCGCCATGGCCTGCCTCTGTCCGCCGGACAGCACTCCCACCTTGACATGCAGCTTATCCTCCAGTCCCAGACCCAACGAATGAAGCTGTTCCCGATAAAAGTCAATGCGCTGTTTATTGGTACCGGGGCGAAGGTTAAACGGCTTTCCCTTATTGTCCGCCATCGCCATATTTTCCAGAATTGTCATGCTCGGACAGGTTCCCATAGCCGGATTCTGATAAACGCGGCCGATCCGACGCTGCCGCCTGTACTCCGGCATTCGTGTAATGTCCTGACCGCCGATCCGAATGGATCCGGAATCCAGCGGAATGCTTCCGCAGATAATGTTCAGCATCGATGTTTTGCCGGATCCATTGCTTCCGACCACCGAAACAAATTCACCATCCTGAATGGTAAGGGAAAAATCATGAAACAGGCACATCTCATTGACCGTACCTGCGTTGTAATATTTATCAATATGACTCAGCTCAAGCATGGTTTTT
>JALFHZ010000006.1 GCA_022776445.1 Lachnospiraceae bacterium | reverse complement strand
CGTAATTCACAAACCGGCTGGCATTGCTTCCAAGAATACCCTTTGCCATATTGTCAAGCATATCAAAGGCATATTCCAGGGCATTCTGAAATGCTCCGGGTACATCTGTCGCCTTCTTCAACGTCCTGTTTGCCAGAAATGCAACAATCAGGATCAAAATACTGACAATCCACATCCCAATGGTGGTCGTTGTAATCCAAAAATCCTGACCAAACATCTGATACTTTAAAACGCCATGTATCATAAAGTCAGGCTCATTGGAAATCAGCATTCCCATACACTGTCCTCCTTTCCTTTATAATGATTCTGAATCCGTCTGTTCCGATGCCTCACTCTCTTCTCCATGACCGGACAGTCTACGGATCAGCGGCTGCAGGTATGCACCCGCTTTCATGCCCATGGCTCCGATTACAGTTGCCAGAAGATCCACCCGAATCACACGCCAGCAAAAGAACAATGCCGCTATAAATATCACCTTGCGCATCATGCTCTGCGCCAGAGTATATTTGTTGGCATAGTTCTCATCCCGGCTGTCCAGTGCACGTTCTGTAATCACTGCAATGTGAACCAGCATCAGGATTGCTCCTGCAGCTCCTACCATGAGGCCCTTTAATACCGGAACAACCGGGTAGGAAACTTTAGGCAGAAACAGCCACGCAAGCACACACAGCAGCAGATCAAACAGGATTACGCCGACCGACATCTCAAACAGCATCCGCTTCGTATCTCTGCTCAGCCATTCCATCTCTCGTCAGCCTCCTTTTCCTCCAGATTCTGCTGTCCTTCCGCCTTATGGACGCGGCTTGGCTGCTTCGGTTTGCTGATCCCCGTGCGTGTACTTCGGCTCATACGTTCCCGGCGGAGTTTCTCATCCTCCCGCCGTTCCTGCTCCATCGTACTCTTCGCCAGTAACCAGGCGCAGCGTCCTCCGGCAAGCACACCAAGAATCAGCATCGGCACCAGAATCTTCGTCCCGAAACGGACATCTGCCTGGTACCCGATAAAAACACACAAAAAGACAGGCGTCATCACGCTTAATCCCAGCTGAGTCACCATTGCAAAGCTGCGAAACACACTTTTTCTATAATGCATCTTTGCTCACCTCTCTTTTGTTTTTGCATGTACCTGTTATTATAACCAATCTTTTGGAGTTTGTCCATTATTGATAGAAATTTGTTTTGTTAAACGTAAATCTTAGACAAGAACTTCCAGTTGTGTCATTTTTTTATCAAACAAATGAACAAAACTTTTTCCGGATTTTTAGTAATTCTAACACTTTTTCCCACTGATATCATTCATGGAACAATTGGTTTTGGTTGCATTTTCTTTATGCCTGTGTTAGTCTTGCCATAATATCTATTATTAATAAGAAAAATTATCGGAATTTCCCCCGAGAACAGATGAGGTACGAAAATTATGAAGCTTGAACTGATTCGCCATGCAGACCCTGATTATTCCATCGATTCCCTGACACCGACAGGCTGGAAAGAGGCAGAACTTCTGTCCGACTACCTGTCCGGACAGGAAATTGCGGCTTTTTATGTGTCGCCGCTCGGACGCGCCAAAGATACCGCATCACTCACCCTGAAAAAGATGAACCGAAATGCCACAGAATGCGCCTGGCTTCAGGAATTCCCGGCACGCATTCACCGCCCGGATCTGCCGGAAGGCAGGGAAATCTCCTGCACCTGGGACTGGCTTCCGGCAGACTGGACGAAGGAACCCCGTTACTATGACAAGGACACCTGGTACACCACGGATGTCATGAAGGACGCACACGTGGGAGAAATCTACCACCAGATTACCAGCGGACTGGATCAGCTTCTGGCATTTCACGGCTATGAACGTGAGGGTGAATATTACCGTGCTGTCCGTCCCAACCGCGATACCATCGCGCTGTTCTGTCACTTCGGGCTGGAGTGCGTACTGCTGAGCCACCTTCTCGGCATTTCACCGATGCCGCTGTGGCACGGCACCTGCGCAGCCCCATCCTCTGTGACAACCGTGGTCACTGAAGAACGCCGCCAGGGCATCGCCAACTTCCGCATGCTGTCCTTCGGCTCAACCGCACATCTGTATGCGGCAGGTGAAAAGCCATCATTTGCGGCAAGATTCTGCGAAACCTATGACAATATGAACGAACGGCACGATTAAACCATTTGAATTTTCCGTTGCTATCATGTGAAAGGAGATACATATGAAAAGCATAATCAAGCCACGCTGTCTGAACTTTGGAGATACTATCGGAATCCTTGCTCCTTCTTACAGAGTAAATCCGGAACACATTGATGCTGCAATCTGCGTTCTGGAAGAAAAGGGCTTTCGTGTGAAGCGTTCCAGATATCTCTATTCCACCACCAGCGGCTATGCCGGAAGCATCGAAGAACGGGCAGAAGACTTTAATAACATAATTGCCGATCCGGAAACAGACATGCTGCTGTTCGGGGGCGGAGAAGTCTCCAACGAACTGCTCCCCTATATCGACTATTCCGCAGTTGCCGCACACCCAAAAATCATCTGCAGCTACAGTGACAGTACCACGATCCTAAATGCCATTCACAGTGCCACCGGCCTCGTCGTCTTTTACGGAATGTTCCCGAATTCCTTCACGAAACTGACCGACTATAACTGGCAAAGTTTCCAAAGACGCCTGATGTCCGACGACACCAGTTATACCCGAAACAGCACATGGCGCACCATCTGCCCGGGTCGATGTGAAGGACCGCTGACCGGCGGTTACCTCATCAACTATGCCTCTCTTCTTGGACTGAAATATTTCCATTTGGAAAAAGATCAAAGCTATGTTCTGTTTCTGGAAGACCACGAACAGTTCAGCACTCCAGCCATGGTCTCCAAATGGTTTTCCACACTGGAGCACCGCGGACTCTTTGAACATGTATCCGGACTGATCTTCGGTCATTACTCCGAAAAGGAATTCCCGGCTGTTGATGATGTCCTGCGTCGAATCGGACAGAGATATGCGATCCCGGTCGTGCATTGTGAAGACTTCGGACATGGCGTAAACAATGCTGTACTGCCGATCGGATGCCAGGTACGGCTGGATACAGAGGCGGATACTTTTGAGATTCTGGAAAGCGGAGTCTCATAAAATCCAAATCAGGGTTTCTGCTACACCAAACAAATCCGCCCCTACATGACGGCGTACCGTGCTTTTCTGCTATAACCGATAATTCTTCTTTTAAAAGCGGGGTATTTCTCCGCCCAGCTTACTTGGCACCGCTGATGCAGACACCGGCTGAAGCCCTGTTCTACTCTTCAAGGCCGAAGCTCCGGCATGATTAATCTGCACGGCCACCTTTGTTCCATACTTATGCATCGTTTCGCAATAATTGAATAAACGTGGAATAAAATTATCCTGATCCATCCGCAGTTGTGTCGTACTGTTACTTCCAAGAGGATAATCTACGCAAATATTCGCCATGACGCGGTTTGCTCACCAAAATTGGTTCCCATGAGCATCATAACAATTCTGTTCTTCAGTTTCAGATTTTTATATCGAAACGGTTCAAATTACGAAAGGAAAATTTCTTGACGCACAGGCATAGCAGCACATTTCGCGCCGGTTATCCCGTCATACTGTCAATAATACTCCCTCCATGTTCTTTCAGCCAATCTCTCTGCTGCCGGTAATCCGGCAGCACGTTTTCTACCTCCCGCCAGAACCGATCAGAATGATTCATCTCTTTCCGGTGACATAGTTCATGAACCACAACATAATCCTGCACCGCCTCCGGCGTCAGCATCAGCAGGCAGTTAAAATTCAGATTGCCCTTGCCGGAGCAGCTTCCCCACCGGCTTTTCTGATTCCGAATCGTAATCCTGCCATAGGTTACGCCTACCTTCTGTGCATAAAAAGCCACCTTTGCCGGAAGAATCGCCAGAGCCTCATCGGCCAGCTTCCGGATATCATCCATGGACAGTTTCTGCTGTCCGGAACGCTCTTCCTTTCTCTCCCTTACTTTTAAAAGGCTCTTCTCAATCCACGTTTTCTTATCCTGCACAAACTGCTCAATCGCTGCCTGCGGCATTCGCAAAGGCGCCCGCACAAGAACCCTGCCATCCTTCGTCACCTCAAGTGACATGGTCCTGCGGCTGCTTCGGATAATCTCAACCTTCATCAGTCTGTACCTCCAACAACTCCCATGGAATAAAAAGGATGCCGCAGCCCCGGTCATACGGAGTTACGGCATCCCATGCATTACAAAATTTATTTTATTTCTGAGGACCGGCAGCAACAAGTGCCTTACCAGCAGCATTGCCTTCGTACTTCGCAAAGTTCTTGATGAATCTGCCAGCCAGATCCTGAGCCTTGGTCTCCCACTCAGCAGCATCTGCGTAGGTATCGCGCGGATCCAGAATAGCCGGATCAACACCCGGAAGCTCAGTCGGTACTTCGAAGTTGAAGTACGGAATCTTCTTGGTCGGTGCATTCTTGATATCGCCGTTCAGGATTGCGTCGATAATTCCACGGGTATCTTTAATGGAGATACGTTTGCCGGTTCCGTTCCAGCCGGTGTTTACCAGATATGCCTTTGCACCGCTCTTCTCCATCTTCTTAACAAGCTCTTCTGCATATTTGGTCGGATGCAGCTCCAGGAATGCCTGGCCAAAGCAAGCAGAGAAGGTCGGGGTCGGCTCGGTAATGCCACGCTCGGTACCAGCCAGCTTTGCGGTAAATCCGGACAGGAAGTAGTACTGAGTCTGCTCCGGAGTCAGGATGGATACAGGCGGAAGTACACCGAATGCATCTGCGGACAGGAAGATCACGTTCTTAGCTGCCGGTGCAGAAGATACCGGGCGCACAATGTTCTCAATGTGGTTGATCGGATAAGATACACGGGTATTCTCGGTTACGCTCTTATCAGCGAAATCGATCTTGCCGTCAGCATCCAGGGTAACGTTCTCCAGCAGAGCATTGCGTCTGATTGCATTGTAGATATCCGGCTCGGACTCCTTGTCCAGGTTGATCACCTTTGCATAGCAGCCGCCCTCGAAGTTGAACACACCATTGTCATCCCAGCCGTGCTCGTCATCACCGATCAGCAGACGTTTCGGATCTGTGGAAAGGGTGGTCTTGCCGGTACCGGACAGACCGAAGAAGATTGCGGTATTCTCGCCGTTCATATCGGTATTTGCAGAGCAATGCATGGAAGCAATACCCTTCAGAGGCAGGTAGTAGTTCATCATGGAGAACATGCCCTTCTTCATCTCACCGCCGTACCAGGTATTGATGATAACCTGCTCACGACTGGTAATGTTGAATACAACAGCAGTCTCGGAGTTCAGACCCAGCTCCTTGTAGTTCTCAACTTTAGCCTTGGAAGCATTGTAAACAACAAAGTCCGGCTCAAAATCCTTCAGTTCTTCCTCAGAAGGACGAATGAACATATTCGTTACGAAATGAGCCTGCCATGCTACTTCCACGATAAAACGGATTGCCATACGGGTATCCTTATTTGCACCACAGAAAGCATCTACTACATAAAGCTTCTTATCCGAAAGCTCGTCCAAAGCAATTTTCTTAACTGCATCCCAGGTCTCAGGGCTTGCCGGATGGTTATCATTCTTATACTCATCAGAAGTCCACCAAACCGTATCCTTGGAGTTCTCATCAACAACGATGAATTTGTCTTTTGGAGAACGACCGGTGTAGATACCTGTCATAACGTTGACAGCGCCCAATTCACTTACCTGACCCTTTTCAAACCCTTCCAGCTCCGGCTTGGTTTCTTCCTCAAATAAAAGCTCATAGGAAGGATTGTGGATAATCTCTGTAGTTCCGGTAATACCATACTTGCTTAAATCGATTACTGCCATCTTACATCTACCTCATTTCTTTAGATTTAGATTATAACTGAAGAAACAAATTCCTCTAGCTTACATTATACAACTTTAAGAAATAAAATCAACAAAAAAATAACAAAGTTTTCCATATTCATGATTTGTTATGATACCAGGGTCAAAATACCTTTTGACCCCAACATCATTTGTTATCGATCTGCACAATATTGACCATCAGGTCGATTTGTGCTATTATATTAAAAATATTTTAGACCAATCGGTCTATTTTTGAAGGGATGATGACAGTGAAACGAGAAGAAAAAAATCAGATGACCAGACGCCGGATCATGGACAGTGCACTGGCCGAATTTGCAAAACAGGGGTATGGAGCCAGTTCCGTCAATACCATCTGTGCCGCGCAGGGCATTTCCAAGGGGATTATCTACCATTATTTCAAAACAAAGGATGATCTCTATCTGGCCTGTGTGGAGGAATGCTTTCAGCTGCTTACCCGCCATATCCAATCCTGTATCGCCGGCGAACACGAATCTGCCGAAAAACAACTGGAACAATACTTTGAGGTCCGCATGGTCTTTTTTCAGGAACATCCGGTTTACCAGCCTATCTTCTGTGAAGCTGTTGTTTCCCCTCCCGCACACCTCAAAGGCGAAATTCAGGCAAAAAAACAGGTTTTTGATACTCTGAATGCGGATATTTTAGAACAAATACTGCAGCCGCTTCCTTTGCGCCCATACATTACGAAAGCAGATGTAGTGGAAACATTCCGGCAGTTTCAGGATTTTATTAACGCAAAGTATCAGACGGCGCATATGAATGCCTCAGATTTTGAAATGCGGGATGAAAGCTGCCGCAAAGCATTAAATATTTTACTTTATGGTGTCATTGACAGAAAGGAGCTTTAATATGTCTGAAACAAAATCCCAGTCCACATCCGTTCTCGGAAATATGCAGCCTTCCAAAGCAATTGTAAAACTGGCTGTACCGGCCACACTGGCTCTTCTGGCCAAAGCTGTCTACAATATCGTAGATACCGCTTATATCGGAATGCTGCATTCTGATATTGCCCTTACCGCTGTGGGGGTAACCCTGCCGCTGCTTCTGATTATGGTATCCATCGAAAATATCTTTGCTGCCGGAGCTGCGGTACTGGCAGGACGCCAGCTTGGCGCAAAAGACGATCAGGGAGCCAGCCGTACCGTCACCACAGTCATCGGACTGTCCATTATCATCGGCATCATACTGTGCGTTGGCGGAATTATCTTGATTGAGCCGCTGCTGCGCTCTTTTGGTGCTTCCGATGCATCTCTGCCGCTTGCCAAAGATTACGCTTTCTGGATGTTCATTGCTGCTCTGGCAAACCTGCCTGCTCAAAGCATGAACTGTGCCGCCCGGGCTGAATCTTCCGTGAAAATATCCTCGATTGCAGTCATTACCGGAGCACTGCTGAACGTCATCCTGGACCCCATTTTCATGTTCAGCTGGGGACTCAACAAGGGAGTAGAAGGAGCTTCTCTTGCAACAACTGTATCCCAGTTTGTAACGTTCACCATCTTGGCATGGTTCTATCTCAGCGGACGCTCCATCATCAAAATCAAGGTAAAATCGTTCCGTCCCAGCTGGGATCTGATCCAAACAGTAACTGCAATCGGCATTCCGACTGCGGTGATTCAGATTTGTCTCTCTGCAGCTTCCTCCTTGACCAATATTGCTGCCGCCCCTCTGCCGGACGCTGATGAAATCATTGCTGCCTATGGTGTCGTCCAGCGTCTCATTCTGATCGGATGCTATGTCGTCATGGGCTTTATGCAGGGTTACCAGCCGGTCGCTTCCTACTCATTTGGAGCCAAAGATGAAAACCGGTTCCATCAATCGGTGCGTTTTGCCCTCAAGGGATCCCTCCTGCTGACCGTCCTGGTAGCGGCGGCATATATTCTGTGTTCCAGACCATTGATCCTGCTGTTCAACCGGAATCCGATCATTGTGGAATACGGCAGATACCTGCTGATCTCTCAGGTAGCACTTTACCCTGCCTTTGGCCTGTGTTATATGATGACCATCACATTCCAGACCATCGGAGCATCCCGGTATGGAGTATTTCTCTCCGTAATCCGACAGGGACTGTTCTATATTCCCTTTATTTTAACACTGCCGAAATTAATCGGTGTAAAGGGCATTTATTTTTCACAGCCCGCAGCTGATGTTTTGACGATTCTGGTTTGTATCTTCTCCATCAGATCCATGAAACGAATCGCATCGAAAAACATGAACAAAACCGCTTGATTTTCTATTTTCCCGCCCATATAATAATGCTGTGCTGCAGCACGAAGAAGAAAGCATGCGGGAGAAACGGTTATGAATCAAAAATCTCTTAAAATTACAACAGGCGCCATGGTCACCGCGATTTTCGGGGTTCTGCTTTTGCTCAATCGCCAGACAGGAAACCTTTTTGAGGAGTTTTTTCTCTTCCTCTATCCGATTCCCTTGGTTGCTTTTTCTGCCATGTACGGAGCGAAGAGCAGTCTCCCGGTTCTCGTGGCCATGTCGCTGATCTCTTTCCTGTTTGGCAGTTTTACCACTATTTTTTACGCGGTATCGCAGGCATCCATCGGTCTCCTGTTTGGCTGCTGTCTGTATCACAAGGTTGATATGACAAAAACCCTGTTCGCAGTCATGATCCTGTCGGCGATCGTAAGTGTTCTGAACACCGTTGTTCTTGGTTTTCTGTTCGGTTTCGATCTGAATCAGGAGGTTGCTGAAATGCAGAACATGATGAACTCCATTTTTGAACAGGCAGGCGCTGCTGTTCCGAAAGAGGTTCTGTCGGCCAATTACCTGAAGCAGATGCTGGTCATTTCCATGACGCTGATGGGGGCACTTCAGGGCTTTATTGTCTATGAAATCAGTCTTCTGATCCTCCGCAGGCTCCGTTTCCCAGTGCAGAAACCCAAATCCGTGTATCTGTACGCTCCGCCAAAATGGACCGGCTGCCTGGCGCTGCTGTCCTTTTTCGGCTACACGGCAAAACTGGCACAGCCGTTTGAAAACGAACTGCTGCAGAATACCGTCCTGACTGTCGGAATTCTCGGCTATATTTACCTGCTCTGTTTCGGATTCATAGCCATTCTGCTGATTTTAAAAATCCGTTTCCCCAAAATCGGCATTCTGGGAGGCATTCTGGGACTGCTTGGAATCTTTGTATTTCCAATGCTTGTGATTATCGCAGGTTTTCTCTATATAGTGAGGTATCACCAGCGTTTTATCGAGATATACCCTTTGTCCTGATCTTACAAATCATCTGTGTCATGGTTCCCATAGGGCAGAAGGTGCACCAGGTTCTGGGTTTAAAAAGCCCCATCACCACCAGACCGATAATCGTGGAAGTCAGCATGATACTGTAAAACCCGAAACTGAACTGTGCAATCCAGTCGGTCACCGTACCGGCACTGTAAGCCCAGCCCCACGGTACACGGAACATCCATAAAAGCTTAATGCTTTCTGACAGAGTTTTCGCTCCGGCGGCCACCAGATACGTCTGAAATACCATGCTGCCAAACATGGTCAGGAAAAAGATCAGAAATGCATAGCGGAACCATTTGGAAATCAGGAATCCGGGGGTTTTGGCATTGCGGGAACATTTCAGACAGCTTCCAAGCTGGTTCAGAAGCTGTCCTCTGCCGCAATATGTATTACAGAAGGCTTTTCCACCGCCAAACAGCGCAATCAATAACGGCACAAGGAAATCGATCATCCCCAGCCACGCAAAAAGGATATTGAAAAATCCCAGGGCGAAATAGAGAATCGTCCAGATCCAGAGATAATCATACCAGTGTTTCTTTCTCATTTTACATCACCCCTTTCCTTAACTTCCACACACCCGGCCGGGCAGGTCTTTCCGCACAGGCCGCAGCCCACACATTTCGTTTCTTCTACCACTGCATAACAGCCGCGATAAACGGAGACAGCCCCTCTGGGGCATACCTTAGTACAGGCACCGCAGGCCACACAGACATTGCGGTCAACAACAGCTGATTTTTTCATAATATTCCACCCTCCTTATTGTAAAAAATCTCATGCTTTCATCGTCTCTCAAATAATTCCGGCAGCTCCCGCCGCCACGCCCACAATGGCGGAAAATCCTATAAACACAATCGGATGAAGCTTCTTCGTAGGCTTTACCCAGTTCGTAAATACCAGCAGCACCGCTGCCAGAAAGAGGCCGGGCCAGTTTAACAACCCGGAGTTTTTCTCCAGAAAGAAGGTATTCAGCAGACTCCCTTCCTGCGTCCGGGCGGAAACATGAGTCAGTACCTCCAGCACCACTGTCACGCAGGCAGCACCGATCAGTCCGGCGGAAGCGGGCCGCAAGCCGTAGAAGGCATTGTTCACCAGCTTACTGTCCCGGAACTTTTTCAGCATGGCAGCCACAATCAGAATGACGATGATGGAAGGAGTTACCTCACCCAGGGTTGCGATGACAGCGCCTGGAACACCGCCTGCTGTGAAACCTACATAAGTTGCCATATTGATGCCGATAGGGCCCGGGGTGGATTCAGACACCGCCAGCATATTCATCAGCTCTGTATATGTATACCAGCCAGTATTCTCCCCAATGCTCTTCAAAAAAGGCAGCGTGGCCATGCCTCCTCCCACAGAAAACAGACCGGTTTTAAAAAACTCCCAGAACAAACGAACATAGATTCTCATCTGCCTTTCACCTCCAGATTCTTCAGGATGATGCCCACCGCCGCGGCAATGATGACAAACCAGGCCGGAGAAATATTCACAAAGATTCCCCCCACCAGCACCACAACAAAAATAAGCGCTGTCTGCTTATCCACCACAGACTTTTTCAACAGCTTCGTCACTGCATTGACAATCAGAACACACACACATACCTGAATGCCGGTAAAAGCATTCTGCACCCATACCAGGTGTGAGAAGTTCGTGATCAATCCTGCCAAAACAGAGATAATCACCAGTGATGGGAACACCAATCCCAATGTAGACACAATTCCACCGATGCTCCCCCGCTTTTTCTGTCCGATAAATGTTGCTGTGTTAACCGCAATGATACCGGGTGTGCACTGTCCGATTGCATAGTAGTCCATAATCTCTTCTTCCGTAGCCCAGTGCCTGTTCTCCACCACTTCCCTCTGCAAAATAGGCAGCATGGCATATCCGCCGCCAAAAGTCATGATGCCCATTTTGGCGAACGTCCAAAACAACAGGCTCAAAGAAGTCTCTTTCTCTTTCAAGTTAAATCTCTCCTCTCACAAAATCTATGACTCCTATGATACCATACAATCGGCCTTCTTTGTCACAAAATTCAACTGGAATCCTATTTTGGATGCCATGCGGTGCTGGAACGAAGAGTATAAAGCCAAACAATAAGCAAAATCGCATAGCCATTCTGCATCTGGCAGAATACCTCATATGGAATCATATTGCATATATTCCCATGCCTAAAAAGGCTGCTGCTATAATCAGCATAATTGGTGAGAGTTTTTTATTTGTCACCTTCTTGTAGGTAAACATAGCTGCAACTAAAAGCACTGTAATGATAATTGCCTGTAAATTTATGTTTATAGCAAATATTTTTCCGAAGCAGTTTCCGAAAACCATGTAAATACCAGTTGCGAGCACAATTCCGATAACACATGGTTTCAGACCTCTCAAAACCGCTTGAGCATACTTGTTCTCCCATGCGTTTTTAAGCAAGACAGTTACTAGGAGAATAATCAAAAATGAAGGAAGAACTACCGCCAATGAAGCAACAACTGCCCCCCAAAATCCTGCCCGATTACTGCCGATATAGGTTGCCAAGTTTACCATGATGGGACCGGGAGTACTTTCGCTAACTGCAATCATATATGTCAGCATTTCATCGCTCAACCAACCATAGAACATAACTACGTCACGGATTAGAGGAATTGCACCATAGGCACCTCCAAATGTAAAGCATCCGACCTTCAGAAATCCGAAAAACAAGTCAAGATAAATCATTTATTTGCACCACCTTTCTGCTCCGGTGCGCCCTTTACAATAAAAATGGTCAAGCTGACAGCAGCGGCGCTCAACATCAGACTAATGGAAGAAAAATTCCATGCAAAGATATTGATGCACAGCATAGTAACACAGGAACAAATCATAATGGCTCCCGGCAGTTTCTTCTTGTGCATTTTCTTAATCATTGTAATTGCCGCATCCAGGATCAGAATACCAACTGCGATTTTGATGCCCTTAAACGCATTTGCAATGATCGTCAGTTCAAGGAAATTGTCCAGAAACATGGAAATCAGATAAATGACAACGAAGGACGGAGCGACGATGCCAAGGGTAGCCACAAGTGCGCCGATAAACCCAGCTTTCTTAAATCCGGTAAATGTTGCACAGTTAATAGCAATGGGACCGGGAGTTGATTCTGCAATGACGGTCACATTCATCATTTCATCATGTGTAATCCACTGTTTTTTTTCCACACAGTTATTTTCAATCATAGAAATCATGGCATAGCCACCGCCAAAAGTAAATAATCCAATCTTGGCAAAAGTAAGGAACAAATCAAGCAGGATATTCATTCTTGGTTCCCCTCCTTTCGATATTCACACTGGCAGACGGTCATATCCCGGTCAACATTAAGAGATGCCATTCTCATTCGTTCAAATTGGTCGGTAAGAAAGTCAACTGCTTCCTGTAAAGGCAAATAGTGTGTATGATAGCCGTATTTTTCTCCATAGACCAAACCTGCTTCTTTCATTACCTTCATGTGCTGAGAAATCGCAGATTCCGAGATGCCAAACTTTTTAGAAAGAGAACGTACACAATGCTTTCTTTCTAAAAGAGCTTGGAATATTTTCAAACGCATTGGTTCGCCCAATGCTTTCAACATACAATCAAGTTCCATGTTATTGCTCCTTTGTTTTAGTATTTGCTTAATTATAGCGCGCATATTTAATTAAGGCAATGCTAAATTAAAAGTTGTCATCTGTCACGTCCTGCAGCATCTGTGAAAACTCCCGAATGAATTTGAGGATGCTTACACCTATATTGCGCGAGGAAGTTTATTTGCCAATGCCCAAACGGGCAACATTGTTCTGCTAAGCCAGCATATCCGCGAAGGCGATTTTCATTCTGTTCTCCATTACCTGGTGCCCCTTTCGTTTTTCTCTCTGGGCGATGCAGGTACAGGCATTCAGGAAAGAAGCTGGAAAAAGCAGTGAACTATGCATCATCGAAACTGCAAAATCCAACAACCTGAACGTGTTCCAGTATCTCTACATGGTACTGCTGTATATGCCGGACTACAAAAATGAGCCCGCAGGCATAGAAATGCTGCTGCCATGGAGTGATTTTATCAAAGAGCACTGCTCAGGATTAATTGACGTTGAAAATATCACACCAGAAAAACACGATCCCCTGCGGATCTAATCAGCGCAGGAATCCCCAAGGGGAACGTGCGCAATACGGTGTTTTATACATCGCTTACTAACTTTCAAAATACATATTGACATTTTTCGATTTGAGGCATACAATATATCAAGAAATATTGATTTGAGGTGAGCGCATGGCAACAGTATATGAGGAACGAGCAAAAGTATTCAAAGCCCTCTGTGATGAGCGTCGGCAACGGATTTTGGAACTGCTGCACACCGGAGAGAAATGCGCTTGCATCTTGATTGATGAAATGGGTATGCCCCAATCATCCCTTTCCTATCACATGAAGATTCTTTGTGATTCCGGTATTGTCATAAGCCGCGAAGAAGGAAAATGGACACATTATCAAATCAGTAAACAGGGCAGTGAAAAAGCAATCGAGCTACTGAAAGAAATTATGGCAGTGTCAGATAATTGCAACGAATGTAAAGCGTGCTGTAAATGATGTTAGAGGCCATCCCAATCCGGAGATGGCTTTTTACCGGAGCTTCAAATCGAATTTTCTTGATTTAATTTGAAAGTGAGGAAACAATGATGCAAGCGTTAAAAGCTGGAGGGGACTTCTTTCAGAATGAAATCCTTGGTATGAAATGGTTGAACCGACTGATCGGAAGCATTGTGAAAGCCTGCGGCTTAGATTCGACAAGTCGGATCGGCGGCAGTATCCAGTTCTTCTTCTATGATGTGATCAAAATTATGGTTCTGCTGGGAGTTTTGATTTTGATCATCTCCTATATCCAAAGCTACTTTCCGCCGGAACGTACTAAGAAAATCCTTGGCCGATTTCACGGCATAGGAGCCAACTGTGTTGCCGCACTTCTTGGGACGGTGACACCCTTTTGTTCCTGCTCGTCCATACCGCTGTTTATTGGCTTTACCAGTGCTGGACTGCCTTTGGGAGTTACATTCTCTTTCCTGATTTCTTCCCCCATGGTGGATTTGGGCAGCCTTGTCCTGCTGATGAGTATTTTTGGCTGGAAGGTAGCTATTGTCTATGTGGTGCTGGGGCTTGTGATTGCTGTGGTTGGCGGTACTTTGATTGAGAAACTGCATTTAGAAGCACAGGTAGAAGAGTTTATCCGCAACGGTCATGCTATTGATGTTCCTCAGGAGAAACTACACTTCAAAGAAAGAATTCAGTACGCATATGAGCAAGTAGTGTCAACTGCAAAAAAGGTTGTACCTTATGTATTGATCGGCGTGGGTATCGGCGCTCTAATCCACAACTGGATTCCGGAAGAATTGATCGTGAAGATTCTCGGAACAGGCAATCCCTTTGGCGTCATCATAGCTACCATTGCCGGTGTTCCCATGTACGCTGATATTTTTGGCACGATTCCTATTGCAGAGGCTCTGCTTGCAAAAGGATCCCAACTTGGTGTGGTATTGTCCTTTATGATGGGTGTCACAACCCTTTCACTACCCTCCATGATTATACTCCGCAAGGCAGTAAAACCGAAGCTGCTTAGTATCTTTATCGCAATCTGTACGGTTGGCATTGTCATTGTGGGATATTTCTTCAATGGTATTCAATATTTGCTTGTTTAAAGGGAGGAAATGAATATGGCCCCAAAATGGTATCCTGTGATTGACATTCCCGCTTGTGTAGAGTGCGGAACCTGCGTAGATTTCTGCCCCCATGATGTTTATGATAAGCAGAAATCACCTGTTCCGGTAGTGGCCAATCCCGATGGATGTATTGACCACTGCCACGGCTGTCAAAAGAAATGCCCTGCGGGTGCAATCTCTTATGTGGGAGACGCAGGCGATTATCTCAATGCTGCGCCAGCCTGTTGTTGTACTGTGGAACCTGAAACTCCAAAGGGTCGCCCACTGCTTATTGAATATCTTTATCTTGACTTGGACACTTGCGACCGATGTATTGGAACAGATGCCGTTCTGGATGAAGTCGTTGCTGTCCTCCGTCCAGCTCTTGAACTGGCTGGTTATGCAGTAGAATATCAGAAGCGTGAAATGTCAACACCCCAGCTTGCCGAACAATATCATTTTCTTTCCTCGCCCACCATCCTGGTCAACGGGCAGGACATTTTCGGGGCCGTACAGGAGTCCAACTGCGGATGCTGCGGCGAGATTGCCGGTGCGGATGTGGATTGCCGGGTATTTGAGTATGGGGGTAAGACCTATGAAGTGCCAACCAAGGAGATGCTGGCAAATGCCATCCTCAAAAGCCTGAACGTGCAACCGACCTGTACCTGTGGTACTTATGTACTTCCTGAAAATCTCAAGAGATTTTATGAGGGAAAGGCGAGAAAATCCGAAAACAACTTGTCCTGCGGGTGCGGCTGTTTTTGCTGCGAATAAAGCCAATAGAAATTAAAACCTATTTTTTATTAAATCATCAATTTAGGAGGAAATTGTCATGAGTCTGTTCGTTTTTGGTAAGAAAAAGGAAGAAGGAAAGCAGGTCCCTACTTGTTGCGGTGATGTTGCTGGCAGCGGTATCGCCAGCATTAAAGTGCTGGGTGCTGGCTGTAAGTCCTGCCACGAACAGTATGAAAATGCAAAAGCCGCCCTCAAGGCGATGGGGCTGGACATTGAGGTGGAGTATATCACCGATATGGAAAAGGTCATGGGGTATGGCGTGATGTCCATGCCTGCCATCGTAGTCAATGATAAGGTTGTTTCCATGGGTAAAGTTTTGAAGGCTGCCGATGTGGAGAAGCTGCTACTGAAGGAGAAATTAAGCTAAAAAAGAAGCCGATGCAGGGACTTCCTGTTTCGGCTTCTTTCACAAACACCACGAAGTATTCATATTCATTTGAAGTAGGAGGATGATAGAAATGAAGAAAGACAGTAATTCGGGCATCAGCTTCTTTCAGCGATACCTGACAATTTGGGTCGTTATCTGTATGGTATTTGGAATCCTCGTTGGCAAATACCTCCCCGGTATTCCCGCTTTTTTGAACCGGTTTGAATATGCCAGGGTATCCATTCCTATGGCGATTCTGATTTGGATGATGATCTATCCCATGATGATGAAGGTAGATTTTCAGAGCATCAAGAATGTGGGGAAAACTCCAAAGGGACTGTTTGTAACCTGGATCACCAACTGGCTCATTAAACCTTTTACCATGTACGGGATCGCCAGCCTGTTTTTCTTTGTGATTTTCAAAATGTTCATTATGCCGGAGTTGGCAACGGAGTACCTTGCCGGGTCTGTCCTGCTTGGTGCGGCTCCTTGCACGGCAATGGTGTTTGTGTGGAGCACATTGACCAAGGGCGATCCCGCCTACACGGTAGTACAGGTGGCAACCAATGATCTGATCATTCTCTTTGCTTTTGTACCGATTGTAAAGTTTCTGCTGGGCGTTTCCAATGTATCAGTTCCCTGGGATACGTTGATTCTGTCGGTGGTTCTGTTTGTGGTGATACCCCTTGCAGGTGGTATGCTGACCCGCGCTTTGGTTATCAAAAAGCACGGGAAGGATTATTTTGAAAACGCCTTTGTCAGGAAGTTTGAAGGCATCACCACCATCGGCTTGCTTCTGACACTGGTGATGATTTTCTCCTTCCAGGGCAATATCATTCTGGAAAACCCGCTGCACATTGTACTAATTGCCGTGCCACTGAGCTTGCAGACCTTCCTAATTTTTGCCATAGCCTATATTACCTGTCATATCTTAAAGCTGCCGCACAAAATTGCGGCTCCCGCCGGAATGATCGGAGCATCCAATTTCTTTGAACTGGCTGTTGCTGTGGCAATCGCTTTGTTTGGTACTACATCTCCGGCAGCGTTGGCTACCACGGTTGGCGTTCTGACAGAGGTGCCGGTTATGCTGTTTCTAGTGAAGATTGCAAATCGGACAAAAAATTGGTTCACAAAATAGTCTTTGTTTGCAGAAACACGGATATGCGTGACGCACGGTTACGCAAGTTTTCTATGAGTGCGACATAGGGTGTCCAGAGGGAAAATTCCCTTGGCATACGATTTTCCGTAGGAAAGTCCAGTGTGTTACACCTTTGTGGAGCGGATGGCAGCAGGGAATGTAGCAAACCGTTGAATCTGCGCTGCATTTCCGACGTTCTGGTGAGACAGGCTTTTGGGCAATGCTTTCAGAACCAATGATTCTGCATTGTTTCGATATCACACGGATCAGGAAAACCTGCTCCAGATGATATATATGATCCTTGCAGGCTACTTCGAAGATGATGATTCCACTCTCCTTGATGCATACGGTAAACAGGAAGGCTGTTTAAAACTGCTGAAGATTGCCGCAACTGTTCCGTGAATAATTCAGGTATAATTATATTTTTGCTTTAATAAATGGCTGTGGATTGAAAAAATAGAAAATATTGATTTACGCAAAATGAGAGACAGGCTTCCAAACAAGATGCCCGTCTCTCATACTATATCTTTTTTTAATCACTATTCTTATCTTCTAGAAGCCCGCACCTGCCTCTGCGTTTGGTGCAAAAATAGAGGCTGCCTGTTCATCTGTCAGCTCTACACCAAATACTTCTTTGTAATAATCCTTGGTTTCCTGAATGATATTAATGTCTTCAAACAATTCCGGGTATGTATTCTTTGCAAACCACAGCAGTGTTACCGGTGTATCTGCACCCGGGGTATAGCTGCGATACATACCAAGAGGCATTTTGTATACTTTATGATTCTTCACTGCATCGACAGCGCTCCAGTCATAATTTCCGATGGTATTATTGTAAAGATCATCCGGCTGTGCTGCAGTAAAATTCGTGATGAAAATGATCGACGGATTCCACTCGTAAACCTGTTCCATATTAGCAGCTACCTGATTATCCGTGGTAATCTCTTCGGCTACGTTAACTGCACCTGATGCATCTGCCCAGAACTGTCCGAAGAATTTGGAACCAGAGGTTAACATATCAGTATCCGAATATTTAAAAAGGAAAAATACCCGTTCCCTTTCTTCTTCCGGAATATCTGCCACACGCTCCTGTACCATGTTATAAATCTCATCCGAATATTTCGCTGCGACATCTGTCTTATCATTGTCCGGAAAAATTTCGCTGAGCAATGCAATCCACTGATTCAAGGTCTCAATCGTATTATATTCCCACTTATTTACAGAAAGCGCCACAGCAGCAAATCCTGCATTACGAAGCTGCTCACCCTGCTCCGGCTGAGATGCGCTGTAAAGCACAATATCCGGCTCCAGTTTCATCAATTCTTCCAGATTAATATCCGAGCCGTTCATATAACCGGTTTCCGCATTTAAAATATCCGGATAAAGTTCTCCGAGAAGACCATTTTTTGCAGCGCTCATGCTGTTCGGGGACATTCCGACAATCTTTTCCGCAGAGTCAAAAAATACCGTCAGTACACTGGGAAGAGGCAAAATATTACCGACTGCAATGCGGTTTACCTCATAAGGAACCTCGACTTCCAATCCAAGATGATCTACGATCACATGAGTTCCTGTCTTCTTTTCTTCCGCTGTTGTCTCCACAATCTCCTGTTGTTTCGTTTCTTTTTCCGCCTCTTTACTTCCGCCGCATCCGGTCGATGTCAACACCATCGCACCAGCCAGTGCTGCACATAGAACCTTTTTCATTTTTTTCATGAATCCTTACCTCCTGGTATATGTTTGCAACTGTTTTATCATCGCTTCTGACAGTCATATTTATTTTTCAAATCTGAGAATCAGATTAGGAATTTCATTACGATAAATTCTTCCGGAAAAGCTTTCCGACGGAAGCGCTATGAACCGGATATGCTCCGGAAAGATCGGCCGATACAAAGGATCTGCAATGACCACTTCAATTCCGTCCAACGCTTCCATAATATCTTCCTCATCCGGTGTCAAACAGTCTTTTTTTCTCAAATAATCCCCTGCATACTCCGCAGCGCACAGCACTTTTACACCCTTTCCGTATTCCAGTTCGATCGCCTGTGCCAGAGAAAATGAGGTGATACCCTCTCCGATCACGGCAATTTGACTTTCCGGAAGGTCACTGGTTTTCTGTTCATATTTTCCGGTCTGTGCCGCATCCAGAAGCGCCTGTCGCAGTACAGACTGATATGCGCTTCCAATGGGTGTGCCGACTACATAGGGGGTACCGAACTGCTCTTTTAATACCTTCGCCGCGCCAAGTCCTGTCTCGGAAACCACCAGGTTTACCGATGCACATCCGGCTTTCTCCATCTCACCGAGTGTGCTGCCCATGGCCCACCTGGAAATCACCTCAAATCCTGCATTTTTCATGAAATCTTCTATCGCTTTTTCACTGCCGTTCACAGAAAAATCCAGAGGTGTCACCCCTAAAATATTCGCAGATAAATGTGTAGTTTTCTCCATATCCTTTTTCACAAATCGTCTGGCAATCCCTGCGAACGCCATCGACGCACCGTACACATAAGTATTCATCCCGGTAGATGCGAATCCGAATGCCGGAATCCGTGTCCGTTCTTCGATCAGCTCTGCAACTGCAGAAAAATCAAAACCAGTCATCGTTGGAATCGGCGTTCCGGCAACTGCAATAAAATTCGGATGCAGCTCTTCTGCTGCCGCCACGATATCACCAATTAATTTTTCATCATCCCCCATGATCGCTTCCATCTCGGAAAGCCCGGAAATGTAAATCATGCTGTCCATGTCATACCAACGCGGCTCATCATGGGTCGTATAAGTGGAATTGCAGCCCGACGCATCGTGCATGACGACCATACCGCCAAGCTCAAACAGTGCCGAACACACACCAAAGGTATCGGCTGAATAAGTTGAAATAATTCTTGCAGTCTGTCTCATACGCAGCCCTCACATCCCATTCCTTTAATCTGAATCAGATTTCTCATATCCTTCTCTTTCAGATAAGCTTCTCTCATCAGTTTCAACGTATTGCATACAGCATCATAACCCAACATTCCGCCGCCTTCCACCACATTGACAAAATGATTGGTATTTTCAAAATATGCTGCCTTCTGTCCAACTGCCAAAACGCTGCCGGGTTCTTTCCTTGCCATAAAGCGCATTCCCGCATGGACTGTGGGATAAATCATCAACTTCGGAAAGTATTCTTTCAAATAATCAAAGGCCTTTTTATCCTCTCCGGAAATGCTGTCCACATAAACCTTTTCCACTGCAAACCCGGCATCCAAAAGCATTTTTGCCAGGCCAAACGGTCTTGGACAATACGTATAATCGATCGCGATCGGCGTTTTTCCTATCAGTTCAAAAGTCTCTTTTAACTCCTGCTCACACGCACGTTTCTTCTCGGAAAAATTCGGAATTTTTATGTTCATAAAAGTGCCCAACTGTTGAAATCCCTGTTCAATTTCTTCATAGTCGAAGCTGAACGGCACATAAATATGGGTTCCGCCCAGCCGTTCACTTAATATCTCTCCACCTGCAACTGCCGCTGCATGATAAGAAATGTAATATGAGCTTTCCGCCATTTTCTGATATTCTTCATAAGTCCTGCAGGACGTAATCTCATGGACAGTTAAGCCGTTGAATCGTAAGATCTCCATCAATTCACTTTCATTCCGTGTCGGAAGGTCATTACCTATAATTGCCACGGCATCTGCACGCCTTTCTCGCTCTTTCAGAAGGGTATACAAGCGGCTTCTCATCAGCTGATCCGGTGTCAAACCGCTCTTTCGCATGATCGGATTCATATAGCAGTCGGTAAAATCGATATCCGGGAACCGGCTGCGCAGCTCTCCGTAAATCATATCAAGATCGCAGCCTGCAAAATGGTGCACGCAGCTCGTATAGACCAGCACTGCCGGAGGACGTTTCGGCAGTTTTTCGATAATATCGCTGACACCCTCAATTACCAGATCTTCCATATCACCGTCCAGCAGGTTGTGCTCCCGAACCGCTACAGTAGAAAAACGGTCTTCTGCATGCATTTCCGCTGCCGTCAGCACCACACCACGCAGGCAGCTTGCTGCACAGACAAAAATCTCATGTGCTTCCGGAATCAGCATTCCGGTATGTACAATATTCCACGTTCCTCTGGCAGGTGCTGCGTACTCAAGACCGGATACAAACGGAGCCGGAAAGTCTGCATCTGCAATCCGGATACCTTCCAGCTTCCGTTCCATCGGTTCATTCACTTTTGTCAACATACATCCACCCCACAAATTTTCATAATTTCCTTTGCCAGTGTCCGATATTCTTCTGCCATTTCACTGTCCGGAAATGCCTCTATCACTGTTTTCCCCAAACCCTCTGCGTCCTGAACCGTATCACTTCTGCTCAGAGTTCCGATGATTTCTGAGTGAATATCATCGGCAAGCTCTTTCACTTTCATTTCCTCATTCTTGACATTTCTGCGATTTAAGATGATACCGCCAAGCTGAGCATAACCCCGCCCTTTAAAACCGTCAATTGCCATTGCAATATTGGCAGCCGCATGAATTGCCATGTTTTCTCCTGACGTGATGACGAAGACTTTATCTGCATATCCACCTCGCATCGGCATCGAAAATCCGCCGCATACCACATCACCAAGGACATCATAAATGACCACATCCGGTAGGTATGTTTCATAAGCTCCCTTTTCCGCCAGTTTTTCCAATGCTGCGATAATACCGCGTCCTGCGCATCCAAGCCCTGGAGTCGGGCCTCCTGCCTCCACGCAGATGACTCCACCGTATCCTTCTGTCACCATGTCTTCCAAAGAAAAATTATTTTTCTTTTCGCGCACCAAATCCAGGACTGTCTTAATTTTCTCTTTTCCATGAAGACTTACCGTGGAATCTGCTTTCGGATCACATCCGATCTGCATAACTCTGTAACCCATATCACTGAGCGCCGCGGAAAGATTGGAAACCGTTGTAGATTTTCCAATGCCGCCTTTGCCATAAACCGCTATTTTAATCATGTTCTTTTTCCTTTCCGAAATCGCCGCGTCCTACGACAACTTCATATCCGATTTCCTTCATTTGTTCTCTCAGCAGCGCAATTCCCTCTGCCGCTGTGATATCTGTACCGGCTTTTTCATCATAAAGCATATATTTTTTTCGGACTGATATCGGAGACAAATTGGGCATCACCACATTGCAGCCTGCCAGAACACCCTGTTTTCTTCCATCTGTTTTTGCTGTTCCAAGTGCGGTTGTGGAGGGGAGAAGCACCTTCGGCAGCATGATTCTGCAGAGAGCAAGAATCATAAGCGTCAGCTCAACACTTCCCCTCTTTTCTCCTCTGAACGGAGTGTCTTTATGAGGAATAAAAGGCCCGACGCCGATCATCTCCGGCTGAAATTCTTCCATAAACTTCATATCTTCCGCCAGGGTTTTCGGTGTCTGCCCCGGCGATCCTGCCATGATTCCGCATCCGGTCTGATAGCCCAATGCTTTCAAATCTTTCAGACACTGCATCCGGATTTCCAGCCTCTGATATTCTGGATGCAGCATTCGGTAATGCACAGGATCTGCCGTTTCATGGCGAAGCAGATACCGGTCTGCACCTGCCTCTCTTAATGCTTTATAAGAGGCAAAACTCCGTTCTCCGAGAGATAATGTCACAGCGCAATCCGGATAGGTTTCTTTCATACACCGAACGATGCGGCACATACGCTCATCGTTAAACCAATCATCCTCCCCGCCCTGCCGAACAAAGGTACGAAATCCATTCTCATACCCTTCCGCACAGCAGGCTAAAATGTCATCCAGATTCAGGCGGTATCTGGAGCAGGCTTTATTGCTTTTGCGAATTCCGCAATAATAACAGTCATTTTTACAGATATTGGAAAATTCGATAATTCCACGAAAATAGATGACCTTTCCAAATCCCGCAATCGCAATACTTCTCGCCAGCTCCATGGCATAATCCAGATCTTCCTGTTCGTAGGTACCCAAAAGCTGTTCCCATTCTTTGTTGTCCAGCATATGCTCTCTATTCAATTTTTGAATGATTTTCTGATTCGTCAAGTTGCTTCTCCCCCCTGCCATCAAAATCCCCTTTTGCGAAGGTTGTCTTTACACTGATGCCCGGCAGAATGCCAAGCTTATGAGACAGTTCCAAAATCTGATTTTCTTTTCCATCCAGAGTTACATTGATAATATATAAACCACACTCCCGATACGGCATTCCCATGCGCCCGATTAACAGAGCATTGTATTCATGAAGCAGACCATTGATTTTATCCGCCATTTCGTTGTTGTTTGCAATGATGGTCATCGCCGCAATGCAGCGTCTGTCTGCAGTCTTATCAGGCTGCTCGTCTGAATCAACATGTTTCAATGGCTCTTTTTTCTCTTCGGCCACAATATTGATCGGCACCACATTTCTCAGCAGATTTCCTGGTGTCTCAATTTCACCGATGATCGCATCAACACCAAATGCCCTGCGAATATTGGTTTCTGTCACAACAGAAACCGTATCTCCAAACACGTAAGCCCCGCCCTTCGATAAGAT
This sequence comes from Lachnospiraceae bacterium, assembly GCA_022776445.1. GTDB lineage: Bacteria > Bacillota > Clostridia > Lachnospirales > Lachnospiraceae > Brotaphodocola. Next base: position 2,822 of record JALFHZ010000006.1, on the reverse strand, counting down.
GAGGGATTTCTGTGCCCGCTGCAGCGCATGCGCCGGATAATGCGTGTTAAAAATGCAAGTCATCCCATGAGCTGCCAGATTACTCATGGCATTTAAGACCACCAGCTGATTTTTAAAATCCAGATTGGACTCCGGTTCATCCAAAACGAGTACCTTCGGCTCCGAAGCCAGTGCTCGGGCAATCAGAATCATCTGCAGCTCGCCGCCGCTGACTTCAGAACATTTTTTATCTGCCAGATGTGCAATTTCCAAAAATCTCATCACTTCTAACGCTTTGTCCACATCTTTCTGCCCAGGTGATTCAAACACATTTAAATGACTGCTTCTCCCAAGCAGAACCATCTCCAACGCTGTGTAAGCAGAAGAAACAGATTTTGCCTGTGGGACATAAGCCATTTTGCTCCAAAGCTTTCGCGGCTGCATGGAAGCAATATCTTCGTTATCCATAAGGCTCTTTCCAGTCTTCCATTTTAACATTCCGGTAATACAGCGAAGCATCGTTGTTTTTCCTGCTCCATTGGGTCCTAGAATCGCTAAAATTTCTCCTTCCTTCACCTCAAAATTGATATTCTCAAAAACCGAAACACTTTTTTTGTAGTAAAAGCTTCCGTTTTCTACACTCAGTTTCATAGCTGCCATCCCCCGCTTTTTCTCATCAGAATGATAAAGAATGGTGCTCCGATGATCGCCGTCAAAATCGACACCGGAATTTCCGAAGCTGTCATAGTTCTGGCCGCCGTATCAACAAGGACCATGAACGTTGCGCCAAAGCTTATGGAAGCCGGAATCAAAGATATATGATTACTGCCAAATTTCATGCGGCACATATGCGGAATCAGGAGTCCAACCCAACCTACCTGGCCGCACATGGATACGCAGGATGCAGTAATCACGGTTGCACAGATAATCGTCACTGCACGAAGCACATAAATATTGACACCAGACGATCTTGATTCATCTTCGGACAGGGGCAGCAGATTCATTCTCCAACGCATACAAAATAATATAAAAATACCAAAAATGATCGGTGGTGCCCCGAACAGAAGGCTCCGGTATCCGGCACTGTTTAATCCCCCCATCAGCCAGTACGTGATCGCAGGAAGCTGTGTTTCCGCATCTGCCAGATATTTTACGAGGGAAATCAATGCATTGAACAGGGATCCCATCATGATACCGGATAATACCACACTGCTGAGTCCACGCCCCTTGCCCGAACCGCCAAGCCAGGTAAGTGCCACCGCCAATGCTCCCATCAAGAACGAAGTAGTTTGCATGCCAAACAGATCAAATCCCAACAAAATTCCAAGGGCTGCGCCAAAACTTGCACCACTGGCAACACCCAATGTATCCGGAGTCGCTAACGGATTGGCAAACAGACTCTGAAACGCACAACCTGCGGTCGAAAGCCCTGCGCCAACAAGCAATGCCAGCAAAATACGTGGGATTCTTAAGTTCCAGACTGTCTTGTAAGCCATGTCACTTACCGTATAACTGCCGGTAAAATGGCCCAGAATTGCATCCAAAACTCCCGCCGGAGTGATAAAGTAACGCCCGATTCCAAGGGCTATCAGGGCTGTTACAAACGGCAGAATCACAAGTACAATCTTCCATCCCAAATTTAATTTTCCGATTCTTACTGCGCTCGTCATTTGGCTGTCACATTGGAGTATGCTGCCTTGGAACTGACTCCCTTCAGTTTTCCGATTTTTCCGGACATTGCACTGATGACATCCTGCGGTGCGTCGATAGCAATGCTGATGATATTGATTCCTTTTTGTTTGTATGGAATCCCCATACGGCCGATAATATACGATCCGTACGCATGCAAAATATCGTTCATCGGCTGAACAGAATCCATATTTTCAATGATGATACTGATGACTGCTACTCTTGTTTCCATATCATTTCTCCTCGTATTGATTTATTGTAACAGTTCCGGACAAGGCAATCTCCCGGTAAGAAGATCCACGTCCTGAATCGTTATTTTCCTACGAAAAAAGGAGCTGCGTCTGACGACACAACTCCAGCTGAAGCGACACTACAAAACGGGGTACATGCCCCATATACCGCTAATCTTTCTCTGTGAATTGTATCTTCCCCCTCAATGCAATATTTCGGTGTCAGAACTTTTCATTATTTTAACATTATGTGATATTCAAGTCAACAAATGTTTATAAAGTATCAGTCTATTTATGAAACGGACTAATAACAAATTTCAAAACAGATCCAACATGTTATCCGGGCGTTTAACAGCCATGTAGCATGAAAAGTATCTATAGGCCGCATATAGCCTATATTTTTTTGTCAATTTTTATGTTTTTATATATAGGCTTTTTGGGCTTTTTATGGTATAATTAGGAGAGAGGAAATGACTATGAAAGTAAACACATCAAAATCCAAAAATGCTGAGTCTTTTTATATCAAACAGTCCTACATTGATGCCAGTGGGAAGTCCACTTCAAGAACCATCCGAAAGCTTGGCACCTTAGACGAACTGTTGGCAGAGCACGGCCCTACAAGGGAAGATGTTATGAAGTGGGCAAAGGAGCAGGCACGCATCGAGACTGAAAAGTATGAGCAGGAGAAAGAAAATCACTGTCTTCCAGTTATGTTTCATCCAAACCGGAAGATCCCTCACGGGGAGAGACGTAAATTCCAGGGCGGCTACCTGTTCCTGCAATCCATCTATTACCAGCTGGGGCTAAACCGTGTATGCAGAAAAATCCGCGACCGGCATCACTATGAATATGATCTGAATGCCATCCTGTCCGATCAGATCTATGCCAGGATATTGGATCCGGGCAGCAAACGCTCTTCCTTTA
>JALFHZ010000243.1 GCA_022776445.1 Lachnospiraceae bacterium | reverse complement strand
ATATCTGACGGCGCGGCTGGATCTGTTTCTGGAGGCGGAAGCAAGTCTGGCGTCATATCACAAAAAACTGATGACTCTGCAGGTGAAGCACAACAACTATCGGAACGGCTGCGCGCGGATTGAGAGTGAACGGGGATTTCTGGAGGAGCTGGAGGCGGCGCTGGATGATATCCGTTATGATCTTTCCGGACTGAGGAGAACGTGCAGGGCGCTTGCAGAACGTCTGGAATCGGTGCGCCAGCAGATGCAGCTGACCAATTATGAAGAGATTCGGGAGATCCTGGAAACCTGTGTTGCGCGGCTGGCGGTGATTCCTCAGGAACGGGAAGATGCTGCTTCCAGGAGGGCGGCGCTTCGGGCGGATCAGAACCGTGCGGCTCAGGATCTGCAGAAGAACGAGGAACAGAGACTGCGTTCTCAGGCGGCGGTCCGCGTGGCCTGCGGACAGTTTGAAGCGGAATATCAGCTGGATTATGTAGAGCGGCGTTTTGTGGTGACGGAGGACCCGGAAGATCAGGCGAGAAAGCTGGTTAAGATGCTGAACGGAAGCTTCGGAAGCAAAACATCGGCGGATTACTCCGGAGAGCTGCAGGGAAGCTATCAGCAGAATCGGGCGGCGTTATTGGAATATCAGCTGACGATGGAATCCGTTTTTCTGGATGACAAAGAGGCCGTTCAGGCCGGGCTGCCATCGGGAAAACGTGTGGATCTCAAGGGAAAATATCGCGGCGTGACCATGAGCTTTAAGGAACTGATCCGGAAGCTTCAGGAGGATATGGAAGAGAAAACGCGGCTTCTGAATGACAAAGACCGGGAACTGTTTGAGGATATTCTGGCGAATACCATCAGCAAGAAGATCCGTGCGCGGATTCACGAGAGTCAGGCCTGGGTGGATCGGATGAATCAGCTGATGGGGCAGATGCGCACCTCCAGTGGTCTTAGACTGAGCCTGCGCTGGAAGAGCAAAAGAGCGGAGCAGGAGGAGCAGCTGAATACCCGTGCGCTGGTGGCATTGCTTCAGAAAGATGTGGAGATCATGCGGGAAGAGGAGATTGAGCAGCTGTCCCGCCATTTTCGCTCCAAGATCGCGGAGGCAAGAAAGCTTTCAGATCAGGGGGATTCGGCGCAGTCGTTCCATGCGATTATGCGGGAGGTTCTGGATTACCGGAAGTGGTTTGAATTCCAGCTGGAATATCAGAAAACCGGAGAGGTAAAGAAAGAACTGACAGACCGTGCGTTCTTTACGTTCAGCGGTGGTGAGAAAGCCATGTCCATGTATGTGCCGCTGTTTTCGGCGGCGGCAGCCAAATATAACGGCGCCAAAAGCGACGCGCCCCGGATTATCTCTCTGGATGAGGCGTTTGCCGGAGTCGACGAGATGAATATCAAGGATATGTTCCGCCTGATGGTGGATTTTGAGTTTGATTTTATCATCAACTCCCAGATTCTGTGGGGGGATTATGAGACAGTTCCGGCACTGGCGATTTACCAGCTGGTTCGACCGGAGAATGCCCGTTATGTGTCTGTGATTCCTTATGTGTGGAATGGAAAAGAGCGGCAGCTGGCGGATCTGGTACCGAAGGAGGAAGAGGGAACGCATGGATGAGGAAAGAGCAGATACGGTGCGCCCGGGAGCAGGCAGCGGTGCGGCACATAAGGAAGCGCCATGCATGGAGGAGTGTCTGGATTATTTTCGAAAACGTCCGGTGTACGGCAAGGTGTTTGCGAAGATTCGGGAAAAGACGGTGGGGCTCGGGCATTTCGGCGGTAAGGTGATTTTCACATCTCTGACGCAGCAGGAGAAGGAAGAGCTGGAGGGCTTTTTTCAGAAAAGCTTCCGCAATCAGAAGACGGTGACGATTTCAGCGGCCCTGATGCAGAAAGCGCTGGATACCAGCAGGTTCTCTTCTCTGCATTGGGAGGCGATTCTGGAGGCCTATTTTGGAGAACCGCTGGTGGGAAAACAGGAACTGATGAGGCGCAAGAGCGAGGAACAGACCCTGTTTTTCCGGCAGTTCCTGGATGGAGAAGAAGCGGAAACCGACGGCAAGGATACGCAGTCACCGGGGCAGCTATGGCTGCGGCGCGTTCTGGAAGAAGGGGGTGCCGGTGCCGGTCTTTTGCTGACCCAGTACCGGGAGAACCGGGAACAGCTCCGCACGGCATTGAGGATGGTGATGCGGGCATCGGAACAGCTTCCGGTTTTCCGTCGGACATTGGAAACGCTTCCGGTCTTTGCAGCACGTATAACCGGGAATCCGCATGATTTCGACGCGGATCGGGTGAGCGGACGCCTGCTGGAAACATTTCTTGCAGATTATGGCGGCTGTCAGCGGGAGCCGGAATACAGTGAGTCGGAGTGGAAAAGCCGGATTCTGTATCAGGCCGGGCTTCTGAGGGACGAGCTGTCCAATGACACGATGGTCTACGGAATCCAGGCGGAGCGCAGGGATGGAACCCTGCACGAAGGAATCTGCGGCTTTTATCGGATGAAGGAGCCGGTGGTGTGTACGCTTCGGACGCTGGGCGCCCTGGAGCGTGCATGGGGCGCTCCCAATGTCTATGTGGTAGAGAATCCGGCAGTTTTTTCAGAACTCATGCATCGTTATCCGCAGTCCAGTCTGGTCTGCACCAATGGACAGCCAAGGCTGGCTTCCCTGGTGCTGCTTGACCTTTTAAAGACATCCGGAACGCTGTGGTATGCGGGGGATTTTGATCCGGAAGGACTTCTGATCGCGCAGAATCTGAAACGGCGGTACGGGGATGCGCTGAAGTTCTGGGATTATCAGCCGTCTTATTATCAGAAAGCCGTTTCGGAGGTGGAACTGGGGGACAAGCGCCTGCGTATGCTGGAGCACGTCACGGAGCCGGAACTGCTCCCGATTGCAGAATTGATGCGGTGCAGCCGGCGGGCAGCGTATCAGGAAGCCATGCTGGAGTGGGCATACCGGATCGGGTAGGGAACGTTATTCTTCCCTGCAGGCGCTTTCGTCGGGCTCGGTATCAAATGCAATCCGGCGTTTCTGCATCTCTTCCATGTACGCTTCAAGCCACCTGCATTTGCTCATTGTCAGGATCAGTTTGGTGTGATCTTCGAATTCGATGCAGTCTTCGTGAATGGACAGTACATGATGCGGATTCAGGATTATGCTGCGGTGGAAGCGGGTGAAATGTTTCGGAACCAGCTCCTGAAGCTGGATCATCGGATGACGTACATACAGGATCTTGTTTTCGCAGACGATATAGCAATTGAGTCTGTCCGCACGGATATAATAAATGTCCTCGGCATCCAGCTGAAAGATGCGGTTTAAGCGGCTGCGCAGGCGGAGGACAGACGGGCGTTCGTTGGCAGGCTGATCAGGCTGGAAGAAAGCGGAGTAGTGCTTCATAAAAGCTCCTTTCGAAAATGAGTGATAGGAAGTCATTAAGATATAACGGAAAAACAGGAGCTTTGTGACAGGATTTTACAAAAAATATTCAAAGACAGGGCGAAAAAAATGAAAAATGAGAATCAGAAGAACAGAGGGCAGGTACGCGGTTATTTGTTTGAGCGGGTGCTCTGTATGCTGCTGAAGCAAAATGATCTGACGCTGGTGCAGCCGGATCGGTTTAACCGGATGAAGGTGCGAAGGATACGGGAAAATTTCATCGAACTGAAGGGACGGGGCGGATGGCATACCATCGACTGTCCGTTTGATTACAGGGGGGCGGTGCCGTTTTTATATCCGCTGCGCCTGATTGGAGAAGTTCGCTACCATCAGACCACCGTGACCAGGGATGCGATTCGCAATTTTATCGGTGTGCTGCGGGATATACAGGAGAATTATTTTATTGACGACTCTCTGACTGCAGAGATGGTGCGGGAGCGCCGCATGGAGATCGGTATTTTTTTCTCGGTCAACGGGTTTCAGGCGGAGGCGGAGCGCCTGGCATACAGTCATGGGATCCGGACCGTTTCTTACAAAAACAATCCGCTTATTCAGGAGATCAGGCAGGTGATTGATGTTCTGGAGAGTCAATACATCAGTTATGATCTGTTTGCACAGAAGAATACGCGGTTTTTCCTTCGCGACTTTGAGCAGATGATCCGTGGGGAACTGTCCGGCTCAGAGCTGGTGGAGCGATATGAACTTCTGCCGGAAGCGGCTGCGTGGTTTGTGCGCCTGTTTCAGGCAGTGCAGAAGATTCAGAGCAGTGTGATGGCGGCAACCAATACGGGAATGGTATTTCATTTGCTGGGGGAAGAGGCGTTCCCCGAGGAGCTGTTTGCCGGAACAGACGTGGCCGTGGGACATATCTGCTACGAGAATCTCGGGGAGGACAACCAGATTGCCTGTTATCTGGAACTGGAAGGGGATGAACGGAAGCGCAGATTCTATTTTACCCTTCCGGAGGGACTCAGTGAACAGGCGATATATGGCCTGGGAGTTCCGTATGCAGAGAGGGATGAGGACGGAGACCGCACGGAGCGTGTCCTGCATATGACGATGAAGCTCGACGGAATCCGGAGAAGTCTGACGGTGGTTCTGGGAGAAGACAGGGCTGAAATTGTGAAGTTTTTCTGACTTTTTTATAAAAAACCTACCCAAAAGCCCTGGTATCGTATATAATACAATCTGCTGTTGATTATCTTGTAAAAGGAGAGTTTTGTAATGAAGATAAAGAATCTGATGATGGTACTGGGATGTGCGGTGATGCTGTGTGGATGTACCAAGAGCAATATCGTAAAGCCGGATGAGACACAGGGACCGGATTTCAATATCTATATGGATGTTGAGCTTGATATGGATCAGCTGCATGAAGATGTGGAGGATATCTATCTGGATGAGAGTGAGTATCCGATGGCATCCGCGATTGACTTTGAGCTGAATCTGGATGAAGGATACGTGGATGTGAATGTTGTTGTGAAAGACGGAACGACTTCGGAGGACGCGGCATACTTTGCGGATGTTGCTCTGAAGGGGATCAATGATCAGGTGGCGATCCAGGATTTCAGCTATGGAGAGTCCGATGAAGAAACCTTTGGTGGACTGTATCAGGATAATGAGATTCACCTGAAGATTTATGAAGAGTCTGCGTATGAGTCTGATGGAGAGCCGATGTATGAGACTACAGTTCCGAAGGATGAGTATATGAAATTTGATATCCAGTAATCACTGATTTGTAATGCAAAGGACGTTTCCCGTCTGCCCCCTGAAATATGGAGCGATGGGAAACGTCCTTTTTTAGAACGGGAATTATGCAATTTCAGAAGACTCGGTCTCTTCAGAAGTGGTCTCTTCAGAAGCGATCTCCTCAGCAGCCGTTTCTTCAGCGGAAGCGCCCTGACCGGCAACGATCACTGTGGAAGTAACCGCTTCTTCGGAAACAGCTTCGGCCGCTTCTTCGGTGGTTTCAGAAGCCTGTGCTTCTGCCGCGTTTGGATCGATCTCGCTGCAGACAACCTTGATGTTGAGCTTGCCGGAACGATAAGTCACCGTGTAGTAGTTGCCGGTGTCAGTATTGCCCGTGCGGTCGAACTGGGTGCTGCCGGAAGCGATCTCTGCATAGTAAAGATCGGAAACAGCCTTTCCTTCTGTCTCGCCCAGAGCGGAAACACACATCTTCTGGAACAGATCATCGAAGGTTGCGATATCGGAAGCTTCGGTCAGAAGATTCCGGTTGTAACTGAAATCAAAGGAGTCTTCTCTGTAGTTGCTGTTCTTCTTGTTGGACATCTTCCAGAGGGTTGCCTGAACGACAGGACCGCCGGAGGTGTTGAAGTAGTAACTGGTCTCCAGATTGTCTTCGGTGGTGCTTGCCTTGGTAGCCTGGCTTTCCGCTGCGATCAGTTCTTTCTGAGTTTCGATGAAGTATTTGTCCATGAAGACCTTCATCTCGGACTGATAGGAGAGGCGGGTGGTGCTGGTGGAAGCTGTGCCCTTCTTTGCGGTGTCAGCAGCCAGGTCTGCCGCAGCCTGTTCCTTGGCCGGACTCGGACGGGAAGCGATCCGTTTTTTTCTCTCGGCCTCTCTCTGGAGATCTTCCTCGGTCTTCTCGATACGGCGGCCGTCATCACCAAGCTTGTATCCTTCTACGGTGGTACCGGACATCATGTATCCGTCAGGATCCAGATAATACATCGCGTTGTCTTCCGGATCGGTGAACCAGCCGCAGCCTGCCCAGTTTCCGTTGTCATACTCGTAGTACCAGCCGTTGGTATCCTGCTTCCAGCCGGCAGCAAAAGAAGTCATGCCGGTAGCCATGGTCAAAGCAGCAGCCAGAACGGAAAAACCTACTAATTTCTTTTTCATCATGTATTTACCTCCATGTATAAAATTCATTATATTCATACGTTTGTTTTAACATAAAAAAGAATAACATAAATTGGCAATCTTCACAACTATCGAAAATATGAAGTTTCTCTGACATTTTGTTAAGAAATGAATCGATAAAAAAAGAACGTTTTCCGTCAGTGCCATCCGAAGTGGCACTGACGGAAAACGTTCTTTCGATCAGCGTATCTTCTCCAGTTTCCCGGTTTTATCCACATAGTAGTTATCAATCCAGGTGTCGGCAGCCATCACGCCTTCCTCATCCAGATAATACCAGGCTCCGTCATCCTTCAGCCAGTAGTCCGACTTGCGGTTGCCCTTGCTGTCGAGGTAATAACGGTCTCCGTCCAGCTCCAGCCAGCCGGTCGCTTTCGTACCGTCGTCCTGAATGTATTGCCACTGATCTTCTTCTGTGTGAAGCCATTCGCCGGCCATCGCCGGAAACGCGCTGAGAAGAAGACAGGTAATGGTTAAAACCAGAGTCAATCCTGCTTTGCGTTTCATGACAGATCACTCCTTTTCTTGTTTACGCCCTTATTATAGCAATGGGATGGGAAGCTTGCAAGGCTTTCTGCCGGATTGTAAGGTTTTTGAGTGAATTGTAAGAAAAACGTTATGATATTGGTTTGAAAATAATTACAATTATAAAAAAACAATTCTTTGTACAATGATTTTTGTACTAGAAATTGTGCCGGGAGAGCTGCAGAGCAATCAGATATGGTAGGGCGAAAAAATGTTGACGAAAAAATCTCAGGCATGTCGAATCCTGCGACGGATTGTGCTTTTCAAAGGCAGAAAAAGGCTTTATCATGGAAAATGTCAGGAAAATCAGAACGGATAAGGAGGGGAGAAAAGTATGGATAGCAAGGAAGAGAGATTCAGACTTCTGGAAGAAGAGAATCAAAAACTGAAAATGGAAAATGAAATTCTGATGAGAACGGTTGAACAGATGAGCGGTACTTTGAATCGCCTGCTCAACCGCTATGTTACGGGAAATGCGGACAGTTAGTCTGGAACGTGCGGGGGCTGCGAGAGATCTGAAAGCTGCTGTTCCAGGGATTTGTTTTTCCTGAGAAGATCCCAGATGGTCTGGTGCATCCATTCGATGGTTTCATTCAACTGACGGTTTTCCGCCTCCAGTTCCTGAACGTGTGCGGAAAGGGATGCGACCAAGGCGCGGGAATTGTGCGCGCGGTCGGCATCAATGATACGGCCGGTAATTGAGGCATGCCGGTCCATTACTTTTTGAATGATCAGCGAATCGCGTTCTTCCAGACCAAGATCCATGAAATCCTGATAGCGCATGTCGAGCCATATCATCTTTACATCGCAATTGGGGCAGGTGGCGTTTTTGACCAGCTGGTAATAGCCGTAACGTCCACATTTCGGACAGTAGTAGACAGATAATTCTCTCATAGAAACCTCCCTTAAGTAAATGAGTATCATCAGACTGCATATTTAAGCAAATCCTGCTATGAATTTATAACGCAAAGTCTGGCAATTTATGACAGCTTTTTGAAAGAAATATGAAAAAGGGATCAGCATCAGGAACTGATCCCATTTTTTATTATTTCTGAATGATACCGTTTACATCGACGGTCCAGATTTTTTCGTTGGCGTCTCTGATATCTTTAAATCCGCTGCCCAGCTCCGGTCTGACCTGGGATTTGGAGGAAGAGGATGCTTTCTGGATGCTTCCGGAGGCATTGACCAGATACTGCGTGCCGTCTAATTCAGCCGGTGCAACGCGCAGATCACGGTCCGCGTCCAGACGCAGGCCATAGCGGTATACGCTGTTGTCGCGGATGCCGTGGAAGCCCTGTCCTTTGTTGCCGCCGTCGGTGTAGAAGAACCAGGTCTGGTTTTCATCCAGATCTTCGTTATAGATGGTCTGCTTGCCGGTTTTCATGATTCCGTCGGTGCCGAAGTAGAAGTTTGCGGTGGTTCCGTCTTCCAGTGTTACAACCTGCAGGCCGGTCTGCAGTTCCCCGCGGGTATTGAATCCGAAACGTTTGGACTCAATATTGAATGTCTGCACGCCTTCCAACGCATGGTATGGACGTCCGTTCTTAATATAGAAGATAAATGTTTCTGCCTCTTCGCTGATCCCCGGTGCGCCTTCCATCTGGTACCAGCCGTTGCCGCGTTTGCCGTCGGCTTCGTAATACTGATAGGAAGCGATGGCCGGAGCATCGACAGCAGCTTCAGCTGCTTCTGCGTTGGATTCGGTTGCGGTGACAGCTGCTTCCGGAAGCTTATACCATCCGGTCTGCAGAATGCCGTTTTCGAAGGTGTAGTAATTGCCATCAATCTTGCGGTCGATCTGGTTTACGACCATTCTTCCTTTGCTGTCAAAGTAATGCCATACCAGATCTTCCTCCGGATCTTCGGATTCGTTTTCCAGCTGAATCCAGCCGGTTTTCATGACACCGTCATTTTCCTCGCCGAGGTAGTAGGTGAAGCCGTCCAGCTGCAGCTTACCGGTCTGCATATGACCGTCTTCGTTGAAGTAGTACCATTTATCTTCGATGACCTGCCATCTGGATACGACGGATTTTCCGTCTTTTCCGAAGTAGTACCAGTAAGTATCCGGGGCGTCATCGTCCCATTCATCTTCATTGGCAACGCCGATCCACTGATCATAAATGCGTTTGCCATGCGCATCTACATAGTATTCGTCCACCATGGCGGAGCGGGCAATGACACCGTCTTCGTTTAAGTAATACCAGTCTCCGTCTTTCTTTTTCCAGGTGTCTGTCACATAGTATCCGTCGCTGTCTTTCCAGCGCAGTTCTCCGTCTTCCTCAACCCAGCCGGCTTTGGATGCCGCGTAGGCGTTGGAGGAAAGTCCAGGGATTCCGGAAAACAGTTCCGGGGTGACTGCGGTCATCACAGCCGCAGTGGATAATACAGCCAGTAGTTTCCATGATTTTCTCATTTTTGATATACACTCCTTTATGAAATCAACAGTTACCGTCTGCAGTTGCAGTACTCCGCGATTATAACGTATCCGTATATCCGTGAAAAGTGAAGGTTGCTGGAAGGAATGGCAGCGGGTGGAACCGGCATAGGGGATGGAGGCGGCTGTATTTTTAGATGCACAGCAGAAAGAAGTATGATATACTAGAACATACGATAGAAGGGAGTTTAGACAGATGAAGATCAAGGTTTCCAATTATATTTCCCAGAAGCTTGTGGAGGAGGGAATCAATCAGGTATTTACGGTGACCGGCGGCGGAGCGATGCATCTGAATGATGCCCTTGGACATCAGAAAGGGCTGCGCTGTCTGTATCAGCATCATGAGCAGGCCTGTGCGATGGCAGCGGAGGCGTATGCACGGATTCATAATAAAATCGGGCTTTTGTGTGTGACTACGGGACCGGGGGGCACCAATGCGATCACCGGTGTGGTAGGCGGCTGGCTGGACTCGATTCCGATGCTGATTCTGTCCGGACAGGTGCGTTATGATACGACTGCGCGCTGGACGGGACTGGGGATCCGCGCCATGGGAGATCAGGAATTTGAGATTACCAGAGCGATTGACTGCATGACCAAGTACAGTGAGATGGTGATTGACCCGCTGAGGATCCGGTATTGTCTGGAAAAGGCACTGTATCTGGCGCAGTCCGGGCGTCCGGGACCTGCCTGGCTGGATATTCCGCTGGATGTGCAGGGCGCTTATGTGGATCCGGACCAGCTGGCCGGGTTTGACGCCGCAGATTATGAGGCGGGCGGAAACGGATGGAAAAAGCCGGAAGCAGCCGGGGGCGGTTCCTATGGGGAAAGCGTGCCGCCGCATGCGATTCCGGAGGATTATGAAGGTCAGGGAGAGAACCGTCAGGTGCTTCCTGCGAAGGTGACGGAAGAGACGGCGCGGGCCGTGATTGAGAAGATCCGCAGCGCGAAACGTCCGGTCTGGAATGCGGGCAACGGCATCCGCATTGCCGGGGCGCATGAGGTCTTTATGGAAGTCGTGGAGCTTCTGGGCATGCCGGTGGTGACCGGATGGAACAGCGAGGACTGCATCAATGATGAACATCCGCTGTATGTGGGACGTGCCGGGAATATGGGGGACCGTCCGGGCAATTTTGCCATTCAGAACAGTGACCTGGTATTTTCTGTGGGAAGCCGTCTGAGTATCCGTCAGGTGGGATATAACTATACTACCTGGGCGCGGGAGGCGTATGTGATTGTCAATGATATCGATCCGGAAGAGCTGAAGAAGCCGAGCGTGCATAAGGACATGGCGATTCATGCGGATGCGAAGGATCTGCTTGAGACCATGGCAGCAGTGCTGAAGAAGGAGTATGCAGGACAGACTCCGGTGTTTGGAGGCGGGGAAGGCCTGCCTGGAATGAGCTGGAATGCGACCTGCCGGATGTGGAAGGAGCGGTACCCGGTGATTCTGCCGAAGCATCTGAAGCAGGATGACAGCCGTGAGGCCAATGTCTATGCGCTGGTACAGGCGATCAGCAGCAGACTGAAGGAAAACCAGATCACCGTGGTGGGCAATGGTTCTGCCTGCGTGGTGGGCGGTCACGCCTGGATCATAAAGAAGGGACAGCGTTTCATCAGCAATTCAGCGATTGCATCCATGGGATACGATCTGCCGGCGGCGGTGGGCGCCTGTATGGCGGCGCATGATCCGGAATATACGAAGGATGGAGAGACACCGGAGGATATTATCCTGCTGACCGGTGACGGAAGTATCCAGATGAATCTGCAGGAACTGCAGACGATCATTCATCACCGGATGCCGATCAAGATTTTCCTGATTAACAACGGCGGTTACCATTCGATCCGTCAGACGCAGACCAATTTCTTCGGGAAACCTCTGGTGGGAGTCGGTGTGGACAGCGGACTGGACGGCTGTGATCTGAGTTTTCCGGTGATGGAGAAGCTGGCTGCGGCTTATGGTTATCCTTATGTATCGGCACATCACAACAGCGAGCTGGCTGCGGCAGTGGAGCAGACGCTGGCGATGGACGGACCGGTGATTTGTGAGGTGTTTGTGACCATGGATCAGAATTTTGAGCCGAAGTCTTCTGCAAAGCGGCTTCCGGACGGCACACTGGTGTCTCCGCCATTGGAAGATCTGTCCCCGTTCCTGCCGGAGGAAGAGATGGATGCGATGATGATTATTCCGAGGATCCGGTGAGCGTGATGATGAGAGTAGTAGTGACGGGAGCAACCAGTTTTATAGGAGCGGTTACGGTGCGGCAGCTGCTGGAGCGGGGAAACCAGGTCTGCGCGGTCGTTCGCCCGCAGTCGAGCAACCGGAAGCACCTGGAGGAACAGACCCCGGCCGGCTGCGAAGAGCGGCTTTGTGTGGCGGAACTGGATCTGAACCGGATTGAGCAGCTTCCGGTATCGGGACACTGGGACGCCTGGATTCACATCGGCTGGGATGGTGCCGGGAGTGATAACCGGACGAAACGGGATGTGCAGCAGGGAAATGTGCGGCAGTCTCTGGCAGCTGTGCGTGCGGCAGCGCAGCTCGGCTGCCGCCGGTTTCTGTTCACCGGCTCGCAGGCGGAGTATGGCGTCTGCCATAGCCTGATTACTGAGGATACGGAGTGCCATCCGGTATCGGAATATGGAAAAGCGAAGGTAGATTTTGCAAATGAAGCAAAAAAACTTTGCAAAATCCTGAAAATGGAGTATATTCATACGAGAATATTCAGCGTTTATGGTCCGGGAGATCATCCGTGGTCTCTGGTGCAGTCCTGTCTGCGCACCTGGCAGCAGGATGGCGAGATGAAACTGGGCGAGTGTACGCAGCGGTGGAATTTCCTGTATATTGATGATGCAGCTGCTGCTCTGGTTACCCTGTTGACAGAGGGGCATGCCGGTGTTTATAATATTGCAGGCAATGACACGCGGGTACTGCGGGAATATATCGAAGAAATGCATGCATTGTGCGGATACAGGGGCAGCTATGTCTATGGAGAACGGCCGCAGAATGCAGAGGGTCCGGCGGATCTGATGCCGGATATCAGTAAGATCTGCGGGGAGACCGGATGGCGTCCGGTGACCCCGTTTGCGGAGGGAATCTATGAAACATTGCATAGCCTGCGGGACGGAACTGCCTGAGCAGCCGCTGTTTGTACTGGAGAGTGCACCGGCGTCGGCGCAGGATATTCCGGATGCGCAAGAAGTGAACAGTGATCGGGGAGTGACGTTGAAGCTGTGCCAGTGCGAAGCATGCGGACTGGTACAGTTTGACTGCATCCCCGTTTCCTATTATAGGGATGTGATCCGGGCGGGCGGATTTTCCACGACGATGACGGAGCTTCGGCGTCGTCAGTACCGTCACCTGATCGAGAAGTATCATCTGGAGGGAAAGAAATTTATTGAGGTCGGCTGCGGCCGGGGAGAGTTTCTGCATGTACTGCGGGAATTCCCGGTGGAAGTATATGGCATGGAACACCGCCAGGAACTGGCGGATCTGGCGGCAGAGAGCGGTCTTGCCGTGTGGAAGGAGTTCCCGGAGTCGGAAACGCAGGTGTTCGGCTGCGGCCGGGTACAGGGGCCGTTTGATGTATTTCTGTCGTTTAACTTTCTGGAGCACCAGCCGCGTCCGGACGTGATGCTGAAGGCCATTTACCATAATCTTACGGAGCATGGTATGGGGCTGGTGACCGTGCCCAGCCTGGAATATATCCTGGAGCAGGGCAGTTACTATGAACTGATCCGGGATCATATTGCGTATTATTCCTTTGGCACGCTGCGCGGGCTTCTGGAGCGCTGCGGATTTCAGGTGCTGGAGGAGGAGCGAATCAACCGTGATACGATCGCGATGATTGTGCGGAAGTTTCCGATGCCGGAAGCCGGTACCGCTGTGCGCGGGGATGCAGTACAGCCGGATGCGCATATTTCGGTAGCTCCGATGGTGGAAGGATATGAGCGGGTGAACCGGGATATCCATGAACTGCTTGCGCGTTTCCGGGCGGAAGGCAGGCGTCTGGCGATCTGGGGAGCCAGCCATCAGGGATTTACACTGGCGGCGACTACGGGACTCGGCGGGCAGGTGCCCTATATCATTGACTCTGCGCCGTTTAAGCAGGGCCGGTTTGCACCGGCATCGCACATTCCGATTGTGAAGCCGGATCATTTCCTGGAGGATCCGGTGGATGCGATTCTGATTGTGGCACCGGGGTATACCGATGAGATTGCCGGGATCATCCGGCAGCGGTTCGGTGAACAGGTGGAGATTCTGACTCTTCGGACAAATCATATTGAGAGACTGAGGACAATGGCATGACGGAACTGACAGGAAAACGGATTGTAATCACCGGAGCGACCGGTTTTATCGGAAGGAATGTGGCACAGGCGCTTCTGGATGCCGGAGCAGAGGTGTTTGCACTGGTACGGCGGGAATCCAGACAGAAGGAGCTGCTTTTGGAGCACGGACGCCTGGTCCGGATCTGGGGCAGCCTTGCGGATGTGGAGACATGCGCGTCGGAGATCGGGCATGCGGATGCATTCCTGCATTTTGCCTGGGGCGGCGTGAACCGGGAGGAGATTGACTCCCCCGCAGTTCAGGCAGCCAACATTGCGGGCTCCATCGCCTGTGTACGTGCAGCTCACCAGCTGGGCTGCACGGTGTTTATGGATGCAGGTTCCCGTGTGGAATATGGCATCCGGCCGGATGGCCGGATGTGCGAGGATCAGGAATGTCATCCGGTGAATGAATACGGAAAGGCGAAGCTGGAATTTTATCATCAGGCGGAGCCGCTTTGCCGGGAATGGGGGATGACTTATTATCATCTTCGGTTTTTCAGTGTATACGGGAGCGGTGATCATCCCTGGTCCATCATCTCGACACTTGTGCGGGAACTGCCGCAGGGGCATACGGTCTCTTTGAGTGCATGCCGTCACCGGTGGAATTTTATGGATATTGCGGATGCTTCCCGGGCGGTGGTGGAATTATATCGCTGCAGTGACGGACATCCGGGGGCATGCCGCATCGTAAATGTGGCAAGTGAAGATACCCGGGTGCTGCGGGAATTTGTGGAAGAGATTCATGATTTGTGTCAGGGTAGAGGAACCCTGGAATTCGGAACGTTTGTCCAGGCGAAGGAAGGTGCGCTGTCGATCTGCCCGACCGTGGAGGTGCTGAAAGAACTGACCGGCGGCACCTGGAAGGAACAGATGACGTTTGCGGACGGAATTCGCGCGATGCTGGCACAGCAGGATAAGCAGTAGGGAGGTTAAGATGAAAAAAATCAGTGTACTGATTCCCTGTTATAATGAAGAAGAAAATGTAGAGCCGATCAGTCAGGCGGTGGTGGAGACTCTGGAACGGGATCTGCCGCAGTATGACTATGAACTGGTTTTTATTGATAATGACTCTCATGACAACACACGGCCGATTCTGCGCCGTCTGTGCGCGGAGAATCCGAGAATCAAGGCGATTTTCAATGCGAAGAATTTCGGACAGTTCAATTCTCCGTACTATGGAATGCTGCAGGTCACCGGAGACTGTGTGATTGAGATGGTGGCGGATTTTCAGGATCCGGTGGAACTGATTCCGCAGTATGTGAAAGCGTGGGAGGAGGGCTACAAGATCGTCATCGGCATCAAGACCAGCAGTAAAGAGAGCAGGCTGATGTACTGGCTGCGCAGCTGTTATTACAAGACGATCAAGAAGCTTTCCGATGTGGAACAGATCGAGCATTTTACCGGTTCCGGACTGTATGACCGGGATTTCATTGAGGTGCTGAGAAGTCTGAACGATCCGACGCCTTTTCTGCGCGGCATTGTTGCGGAGCTTGGTTACAAGCGCAAGGAGATTCCCTATGAGCAGCCGCAGCGCCGCGCGGGCAAGACGCACAACAATTTCTACCGTCTGTATGATGCGGCGATGCTGAGCATTACATCTTATACGAAGGTCGGGCTGCGTCTGGCAACCTTTGTGGGAGCGTTCAGCGCGATGGTCAGCATGGTGGTGGCTCTGGTTTATCTGGTGATGAAGCTGATCTGGTGGGATCGCTTCCCGGCAGGGATGGCACCGATGCTGATCGGGATGCTGTTCCTTGGTTCCGTGCAGATTTTCTTTATCGGAATGCTGGGAGAGTATGTATTGTCCATCAATCAGCGTGTGATGCGCCGGCCGCTGGTGGTGGAAGAGGAACGCCTGAATTTCAAGAAAGGAACCGGATCAGATGAAGTATAAGATTGATGTGGTCAGAATCCGGGAGAATTCCATCACCTTAAACGGATGGGTGATCGGAAAAACTCCGAATGAGAGAGCTTATTTTGAGGTGCTGGATGAAAAACACAATCCGGTGGAATTCCGGTATGTGGCAACCCGGCGGGATGATGTGAGTCAGATTTATTATAAGCAGGTATATGACTGTGATTTCGGATTTGACATCCAGTTTCCGTATGAACGGGGGCTGAGCTACTGGCTGGTGATCCGGTGCGGCGGCAGGACTGCGCGTGTGAAATACAATGAGGAGCTGATTGCAAAGCGTTCCAGTGTGGCACACAAGCGCCTTGAGAAAATCCGGGATCTGATGAACATGGAAACTGTCCGTGTGGCGATGGATTTCGGGAAAAAGCATGGTCTGAAGGCGCTGTTTCTGAAGTCCAAACACAAGCTGCAGGGACTGGACAATGATTATGACTATGCAGAGTGGTACAAACTGACCCGTCCCACGGAGGAAGAGCTTGCGAAGCAGAGAACGGCGAAACTTCCGTATCAGCCGCTTCTGTCCATCGTGATTCCGGCTTATAAGACTCCGGAGAAATATCTTCGCGAGATGCTGGATTCGATTCTGGCGCAGACCTATTCCAACTGGGAGGTCTGTGTGGCGAATGGAAGTCCGGCCGGTGAGGGGAAGCTTGTGGAAAAGGTCATGAACCAGTATGCGCAGAAGGATTCCCGGTTCCGATGTGAAAATCTGGGAGAAAATCTGGGTATTTCCGGCAATACCAATGCGGCAATCCGCATGGCGTCGGGAGATTTTATCGTGCTGGCGGACCATGATGATACTCTTCCGGAGCATGCGCTTTATGAGGTGGCCTCCGCGATCAACGCGCACCCGGAATGTGATGTGATTTATTCGGATGAAGATAAGCTGGACATGGATGGAGGAGCGCTGTTTGATCCGCATTTCAAACCGGATTTCAACCCGGATCTGCTGACCAGCGTGAATTACATCTGTCATCTGTTTGTGGTGAAGCGGGAGCTTTTGGAGCAGGTGGGCGGCTTCCGGCATGAGTATGACGGGGCGCAGGATTATGATTTTATATTCCGCTGTACCGAGCAGGCCAAAGGCATCTTCCATATTCCGAAGGTGCTGTATCACTGGCGCTGTCATCAGGATTCCACGGCGAGCAATCCGGAGAGCAAGCTGTACGCGTTTGAGGCCGGTTCCCGTGCGATTATGGCACATTACGAGCGGTGCGGCATTCCGGCCGAGAAGGTGGAAAAGGGCGTGGATTACGGCATCTATCATACGACCTTCCGGATTCCGGGGGATCCTCTGGTGTCGGTTGTGATTCCCAATAAGGATCATGCGAAGGATCTGGACCTCTGCATCCGTTCGATTCTGGAGCGCGCGACATACCGGAATCTGGAGTTTGTGGTGATTGAAAACAACAGCACGGAGCAGGAGACCTTTGACTATTATGAGGCGATCCAGAAGGAGTTTTCTCAGGTTCATGTAGTACGGTGGGAGCGGGAATTCAACTATTCCGCAATCAACAATTTCGGTGCGCAGTTTGCAAAAGGAGAGTATCTTCTGTTTCTGAATAATGATACGGAGATCATCGCCCCGAATCTGTTTGAGGAAATGCTGGGATTCTGCCAGCGGAAGGATGTCGGCATTGTCGGAGCAAGGCTTCTGTATCAGGATGACACGATCCAGCATGCCGGCGTGGTGATCGGGTTCGGCGGCATTGCAGGCCATACGTTTATCGGTCTGCATGAGGCGGAGAACAGTTATTTCCACCGTGCAATGTGTGCGCAGGACTACAGTGCCGTGACGGCGGCCTGCATGATGACGAAAGCGTCGGTGTTCCGTGAGGTGGGCGGTTTTACCGAAGAGCTTGCTGTGGCATTCAACGACATAGACTACTGCATGAAGGTGCGTGCGGCAGATTATCTGGTGGTTTATGCTCCTTATGCGGTCCTGTATCATTATGAGTCGAAGTCCCGCGGACTGGAAGACACACCGGAGAAGGTGGCACGCTTTAACCGGGAGGTGGCAACATTTGCCCGCAGGTGGCCGGATATCCTGCGCGACGGGGATCCGTATTACAACCCGAATCTGACGCTGCGCAAATCCAACTTTGCACTGCGTGATCTCCTGAAGGAGAAGATCGGTGAGCCGTATCCGCTTCCCGGAACACCGGAGGCAGAGGCGAGAAAATAGAGGTTCAGGCAGAGGTAATTATGAAAAAAGTGACAGTCATCATTCCGAATTACAATGGAATGAAATTTATGGAGCCCTGTATGGAGGCGCTGAAAAAACAGACCTGCCGGGATTTTGATCTTCTGGTGGTGGACAACGGTTCCACGGACGGCAGTGTGGAGTGGCTGAAGGAACATCAGGTGCCTTCGGTTTTCCTTGCGGAGAACACCGGATTTTCGGGCGCGGTGAATGTGGGCATTCAGGCAGCGAAGACTCCGTATGTGATTCTGCTTAATAATGACACGGAAGCGGAGCCGGAGTATGTGGCGGAGCTGCTTGCTGCGATAGAAGCTTCGCCGCGGATTTTCTCAGTCAGCCCGAAGATGATTCAGATGTATCACCGGGACCTGATGGATGATGCAGGGGACATGTACAGTCTGATGGGCTGGGCTTATCAGCGCGGTGTCGGTCAGGAGATCGGGCGGTATGATCGCCCGTGTCATGTCTTTTCCGCCTGCGCGGGAGCTGCCATTTACCGCAGGGCGGTCTTCGAGGAGATCGGTTATTTCGATGAGATGCATTTTGCGTATCTGGAAGATATCGATGTGGGATACCGTGCGAAAATTGCGGGATACTATAACCGATACTGCCCGGGTGCAGTGGTTTATCATGTGGGAAGCGGCACCAGCGGTTCCAGATATAATTCCTTTAAGGTAAAGCTGGCGGCACGCAATAATGTGTATCTGAATTACAAGAACATGCCGGCGCTGCAGCTGGCGGTCAACAGCCTGCCGATCCTGGCGGGAATCCTGTGCAAGTACGGGTTCTTTAAGAAACTGGGGTTTGAAAAGGATTATGTGGCGGGCATTCTGGAAGGCATCCGTACTGTGCAAAATACCAGAAAGGTGCCGTATCGGAAGGAGCATTTCTGGAATTATCTTGCGATTGAGTGGGAACTGATCTATGGAGCATTCCTTTATATCCGGGAGTTCTCCAGACGTCAGGTGAGAAAGTTAAGAGAAATTTAATGGTACTGCCGTGTGTTTTCGTGTATAATCGAACGTGACAATTCAGACGGCAAACTGTTAAACCATGAAATCAATTAAGGTGAAATCAAATGATTAAGGATAACCAAAAGAGATTCAACCGCCTGCATGTGGTGCTGGATGCCCTTGTGATCGCGGCAGCGTATGTCTTAAGCTGGTTTTTCATGCTGGAAGTAGGACTTGCCGGTAAAGGCATCGGTGTGCTTCCGGTCTGGATGTATATGACGGCACTGGTGTTCATCGTGCCGGTTTATCTGCTTCTTTACACGATTTTCCATCTGTTCACACCGAAGCGCGTGCAGGGACGCAGACTGGAATTTGCCAATATCTGCAAGGCGAATCTGGTAGGATTTTTTCTGATCACCATGGTCCTTTATCTGGGCAGGGAGAATCCTTATCTGCATCATTTTTCCAGTAAGGTAGTCGGTGCGTTTTTTGTAATGAACGTTCTTCTGGAGACGGTGGAACGGAATCTGATTCGCATGGTGCTTCGTTCCGTGCGAAGCAAGGGCTACAACCAGAAGCATGTGCTGCTGGTCGGCTACAGCCGTGCGGCGGAAGGCTATATTGACCGTGTGCTTGCCAATCCGGAATGGGGATATCAGGTGCGGGGAATTCTGGATGACCATATGGAGCGCGGCACGGACTACCGCGGGGTCAAGGTGATCGGTTCCATCCGGAATCTGAACAACATTCTGGATCTGAATGTTCTGGACGAGATTGCGATCACGCTGAGCATTCAGGAATATGGCAATCTGGAGCAGATTGTGGCGGCCTGTGAGAAGTCGGGCGTGCATACCAAGTTTATACCCGATTACAACAATATTATACCGACCAGGCCTTATACGGAAGACCTTCAGGGACTTCCGGTGATCAATATCCGTCATGTGCCTCTGAACGATCCGCTGAATGCGGCGATGAAGCGTGCGGTGGATATTTTTGGAGCAATTGTGGCGTTGATTCTGTTTTCACCGATCATGCTGGTGACGGCGGTGATGATCAAGATCACCTCTCCGGGACCGCTGATTTATAAGCAGGAGCGGGTGGGACTTCACAACCGCCCGTTTCGCATGTACAAATTCCGTTCCATGGAAGTCCAGTCACCGGATAAGGAGCGGGGGCAGTGGACAACGCCTCATGATCCGAGGGTGACTCCGATCGGCCGGTTTATTCGCAAGACGAGCATCGATGAGATGCCGCAGCTGGTGAACGTTCTGATGGGAGACATGAGTCTGGTGGGACCAAGACCGGAACGGCCGTTTTTTGTGGAACGATTTAAGGAAGAAATTCCGAGATATATGATCAAGCACCAGGTGCGTCCGGGGATGACCGGATGGGCACAGGTCAATGGCTACCGTGGGGATACCTCTATCACGAAGCGGATTGAGCATGACCTTTATTACATTGAAAACTGGACTTTGGGATTTGATTTTAAGATATTGTTTCTGACATTTTTCAAAGGCTTTATTAATAAAAATGCGTATTGATACAACGTCATGGATGCGGCACGTCAGGTGCGGCAGGGCGTGCAGCAGGAATAAATGAGGTATCAGATATGAACCATGATTATGATGAGGAGTTAGGCAAAAATACGGATCGCAGAAGCCGCAGAAATCCAAGGCTGAGAGGCAGCGGAGAAGGGGCGGATGCCGTGGGACAGGAGACCGGAGGCGGCGTGCGTCCGGCAAGACAGGAAAAGGAAATCTGGGAGAAGCGCAGACAGACTTCCCGGAGACAGGCAGAGCAGGCCCTGGATGTGATGGGAGATTCTGCAGTACATCCGCTGAAGCGCACGGCGCAGGAGGAACGCAAAGGCAGTGCGTCCCCGGAACGCAGTCAGGGAGAAGGCACGGGGATTCGCCGTCAGCTGGAAGCTCAGGCTGCAAAGCGGAAGAAACGCCGGAGGATGATCACCATGATCGTTGCTGAGTGTATTGCGCTTGTCTTTATTTTCGGGTATGCCTATGTGGCAAGACTGGCGAATATGATTCAGCGGCCGGACAGCTTTGATATCCGGGACGTTCAGACCAATGAGCTGAATGTCAATACGGTGGAGACGATGAAGGGCTACTGGACGATCGCGATTTTTGGCGTTGATGCCCGTGACAACGCAATCAATAAGGGGACGAATGCCGATGTGAATATCATCTGCAATGTCAATCGTGATACCGGAGAGATCAAGCTGGTTTCCGTATTCCGCGATACGTATCTGAATATTTCCGAGAAGGGAAGCTACAACAAGCTGAACCAGTCGTATTTTCTGGGAGGTCCGGAGCAGGCCGTGCAGGCTCTGAACCGGAACCTGGATCTGAATATCAACGACTATATTACGTTTAACTGGAAGGCTGTAGCAGATGCGATCAATGTTCTGGGCGGTATCGACATTGAACTGAGCAAGGCGGAGTTCTACTACATCAACAGTTTTATTACGGAGACGGTAAAGGCAACGGGAGTCGGCTCCACACAGCTGACTCATGCAGGTATGAATCATCTGGACGGAGTACAGGCAGTTGCGTACGGGCGTCTGCGTCTGATGGATACGGATTATGCCCGGACAGAGCGTCAGCGCAAGGTGATTGCTCTGGCCTTTGAGAAGGCAAAGAAGGCGGATTTCAAGACCCTGAATGTTCTGATCGGTACGGTATTCCCGCAGGTATCCACCAGTATCTGGGTGGATGATATGGTGAGCAATGCGAAAAATATCAGCAAATTCCATCTGGGAGAGACGACAGGCTTCCCACAGGCGCGTGGAGATGCCAATATGGGCAAGAAGGGTGCTGTGGTAGTACCGCAGACACTGGAAAGCAATGTGATCAAGCTGCATGAATTCCTGTTTGGGGATACGGACTATACCCCGTCGCAGACGGTCAGAAATATCAGCGCGAAGATTGCGGAAGATACCGGCATGTATAAGGAAGGCAAATACGTGGAGAGCGTCAGTACGGATGGCGGAGTGATCCAGCCGCCGAAAGCGACCAAGGCGGCAGCATCCGATTCCGCGTCTGAGAGTGATAAAGAGACAGAGAGCGGTAAGAAAAAAGAGGAGACGGATGCAGACGGAAAGCGGATCGAATCAGAGACGGATGCAGACGGCAATATCGTTAAATCGGAAACAGATGAGGACGGCAGACCGAAGAAAACGACTGCCGACGAATCGGAGACAGACGAATTGAAAACAGAAGCAGAGACAGATGAGGATGGCAATCCGGTCAGGACAGAATCCGGACATCCGTCACATACCGGAGCCTCCCAGGAGAGTACCACGGCAGTCAGACCGACAGAGAGCGGTCATACTGCGACAAGCCGGCCGGGAAGTACCGGAAGTGAGACGACGCACAAGCCGGGTTCTGTGACGGAGACACCAGGCAGTACGACGACTCAGAAAGTTCCGGGAAGCAGCGGCGGAAGCACCGGCAATAAGGTATCTCCCACACCGGGCAGTTCTTCTTCCGAAACTGCACCTACGGCTCCGGGGAGCAGCTCCGGTACTTCAGGCGGGCCGGGCAGCAGTGCTTCCGCGCCGACGACAGCAACTGTGCCGGCCACGACGAAAGTACCTGCGGCTCCGGGAAACAGCGGCAGCGGGATCCCGGACGGGCCGGGCAGCCAGGGGAGCAGTTCCATGAGCGGCACGGTGGCGGCACCGGGACAATAATGGATGCACATGCGAAATAATACCGTAATTCACAGATTCATTATAATTCCATCACAGTTTGGTCACAAAACATTGTTATAGTTTGCTTGTAACAAAGGAACGGTACAGAAAGGGGATTATAATATGTACGAAGATGAAAACAGAGAGTTACAGAATGATCATATAGAACCACAGAATGAACAGACGGAGCGTCCGGTGAGCGAAACGGATGCGGAGCCGGTAAACCGTGTGAATGCGGAAGACCAGTCCGGTCAGGAACAGTATGGATGGCAGCGGAAGACGGATTCCACTGTCAATCCGTCGCACCTTCCGCCAAAGCGTGAGCATGCCGCGAAGAACGGCAGAAAGAAGGGCTCACTGGCTGCAAAGATTGCCGGTGTAACCGCGGCGGCACTCCTGTTTGGTGTGGTTGCAGGCGGCACCATGTTCGCAGTCAATACGGTTGGTGAAGCGTTAAAGCAGCAGTATATGCCTCAGATTACGCAGACAGAGACACAGCCCAGTGTGACGGTTGCGGAGCCGGAGACAGCGGCGCCTGCATCCGGCGGACAGGTTTCCTCTGCAGTTGTAATGGACGTTTCCTCGATTGTTGAGAAAGCGATGCCGTCTGTTGTAGCGATTCACAATACCATGCTGATGCAGCAGCAGACCTGGTTTGGCCCCAGTCAGACTGTGGAAGTGCCGAGCAGTGGTTCCGGTATCATTGTCGGACAGAACGGCGATGAATTGCTGATTGTGACCAACAACCATGT
>JALFHZ010000222.1 GCA_022776445.1 Lachnospiraceae bacterium | reverse complement strand
GGACTGTCCCCAAAGCATCGCCATGAACATCGCTTCACTGTCCTCACTGGGATCCATGGCCCAGAATACAACCGTCATATCATCCAGCATGATCTTGTGCCTGCTGCTCCCCAGAAGATAATTCAAAGCCTCTGTATATTTTTTCATAGCAGTTTCTGAAATATTGCTGTTATACGATTGTTCCCTGCCGTACGAGGTTTCGGAGGCATTTTTAAAACTTATCAGCACAGATCCCGTCGCAAGCCCTCCGTAAACTCCCTTAATTTTATTATGAATACGCGCAATCTGCGTCGTTTGCCCGGTGACTGCACACTGCGCTGCCACACTCTCCTGTGAAGCATCGGATGAGTCGTTTTTCCTCCTCTCCCATCGCTCCCTGATCTGCGGCTCATCATGAAGCAGACGATCCGGAGCGCCGGACAGACAGAACGCAAACCCGGCTTTCCCATATTCCTTTCCCAAAGCCAGAAGCTCCTGATTTTCTGCTTCCTGTTCCGGGTTCCAGTTTATCAGGAACTTGCGAAAAGCATTGATAACCGGTGAATCCAGCCCTTCAATAAACTCTACATTTGTTGCTACAAATGCCTCATGAGATTTTTGCGCCTTATTTGTCCTGTCTCTCGGGGATAATGTCCCATCTTCCATATTCAGTCCAAACAGATATAGCGGTCTTTGTTCTATTACATTCGCCTCAATTCCAGGCTTCTCTGTTCTCTGCGGCATAACACAGTCTCTGGGGACCCATTTTTCTTTCACTTTTCCTTTTGCCGCTGCAATCTCTTCCTTTTTTTGGTAATTGATGATTTCATCAATTTTCCCTTCCTCTGTCAGACTCACAAGATAATGGATCTTGACATTTGAATACCCGGAAGGAAGTACTTTCCCGGCTTTTGCAAGAATGTCATAATAATCGCACAGCCCCTGGATCAGCATTTCATCACCTCCCTGTATTTCTTCACATCAATCACTCCACGAATCATATGAGGGCGATAATAAACGGTGTCCGCCCGGTCAGAAAATTCAGGATGCTCCCAATCATGATTGACCGGTTTCCCCTGATCATGGAACATGACTTTATAGCTCATGTAGCCCAGATCCACGTCGCCCATTTCCAGAATCGATCTGCTAATCAGACTTTCATCGAATTCGTCTACCAGTTCCATTCTTTTTACAGGAAACTCACTGCATCCCAGACAGGGAGTGCGGAAAAACTGTCCTTTTTCCAGACGCCGCTTAATAATATTAAAATGCTTGTTCTCCCCGTCTGCCTCTTCTTCGTTCTTTAACCCTGTGAGTTCAAAATGAAATTCCACCCCGTACTTTACATTCTTCAGCACCACAGAAGCCCGCTGGCTCCTGCTTTCTGACGTGTAAATACAGGGATCTCCTCCCTTACCGCTCATCTGGTTTTTCACAGCACTGTACAAGACCTTATCCTTGACTTCATTCCTTCGGATATTGGCAAAATCAATCGGCTGGAATACGATAATCTTATCGATCACATAACGAATCGATGGCTTCCAGTACACGCTTTTTAACATCCCTTCCAGCGCTCCCGGCGGCGGAACGTCGTAACTCACCCGTTCCACCTTCAGTTCCGGTCTGGTAAAGCAGGCGTAGTCCCCTTCCACCATAATCTTAAATCCATAACTCATCCGTCCTCACATCCTTCCCTTAAATGAAATAATCCTTTGCTTCAAAAACAATCCCCAGATTTTTGTCATAATAATCCATATTCGCAAGATACCAGACTCCTGCACCGGCCTCCTTCACCGCATGCTGCCGTACCAGGTCATTGAATTCCCACAGCTGCAGCGTGCAGGTATATTTCTGTAGTTTTCTGATCGTCCCCATTCCTGTGTATTCCAGAATTTCCAGAAGATGTCTGCATTCATCATTCTGCGGTACCACAACCGATACCGTTCTGTCTCCGATCAGCTCAAACTTGTCCGCGTATTCCTGAAACGGAATCGACTGAATGTTTCTGCAGCTTTGAGAAAGTGTATGAGACCGAATTTCTTCCTGTCTCATAAAAAAGTATCTCTCATAATACTCTTCAACACTCTCTGTACAGGAAATATCCGGATAATGCATAATCAATCCTCTGGTAAGATTGCATTTTTCATCCGATACAGACCGTCTGCTGCTTTCACTGAACTCAAAAATGAAGGTTTTCGCATGCTCACGCTTTCCTTCCCGATTACAGCGTCCGCCAGCCTGCAGAATATTGTCAAGACCCGCCAGTTCCCGGAAAACTGCGCAGAAATCCAGATCCACCCCTGCTTCTATCAGAGATGTTGAAATCACCATCATTCTTCTGTCAGCAGGCACATCTTTCCCATCCGGATAGTCCTTTTCCAACATTTTCAGATCTTCTTTCAGCGCATCGATTACCCTTTTCCTGTCCTCTGCAGTCATATAAGTAGATAAATGATACTTTCTGCCCGGACAGGCCTCATATAGTTCTCTCGCTGACCGCTTTTGATTCACAATAATCAGGCTGGAGGGAAATTCTGCCGCTCTGGAAATCAGAGTCTCCTGCGCCTCCTTTCCCAGATACTCATAACTGCATCTTTTGAATTTATAGAACTGGGTTCTGTCATCTACCAGATGAATAATCTTTGAATCCGATACGGCATACTGCCGGATCAGCCGTTCATAATCCGGCATCGTTGCAGTCAGAAATACTGCCTCACTGTTCAGGTATCTGGTGATATAGGCAACAGCCTGCAGACATGGCTGAAGGTATTCGACCGGCATTAGATGCGCCTCGTCAAAAATCAATATGCTGTCTGATACATTATGCAGTTTCCGAAGTTTTCCGCGCTTATTGGAATAGACCGATTCAAAAAACTGAACCGCCGTTGTGATGATAAATGGAGCATCCCAGTTCTCTGCAGCGCATTTTGCCGCAGCCCGATACTCTTCGCTATACTCTTCCCGATCCTCATAGGAAAATGTGGACTGATGGCGCAGCAATTCCGCACACCCCTTGAAAAGTCTCTCGAACTCTTCACATGTCTGATCGATAATACTGTTATATGGAATAATATAAATAATCCGTTTTTTATGTCCTCGAAGGGCCCGTTCCAAAGCCCATTTCACACTACACAGCGTTTTCCCGCTTCCTGTGGGCATATTCATCAGATAAATTTCCCCAGCCTGATCCGTTTTTTGAAACACCTGCTGCTGAAGAAGAGCCCTTGTTCTCTGCAGATCCGTTCTGCACACAAAGGACTGCAGCCTGCGGTTTACCTGCTCCAGGCAGGTTTGAAAATCAGCCTGCAGATTCCCCGGTCGTTCACTGCTGCAGAACTTTGCCGTATCCAGAGAATCCGCGTCTACCAGACATGAATAAGCATATCGCGTCAGGAATGCAAACTTGTCCACCAATCTGGCCACATCTCGATTGCAGTCTCCCGCAAGAAACTGCATGAATGCCGCTTCTCCTACATTTGGTAAAGCCAGGCTCTGTTCATATACACAGTAATCTTCAAACTCCCTTTTCATGCGCCCGCACAATGTGGACATATCCGGTGTATCACTCAAATTACCGCCATCTGGAATTCCCGAATGGTGGCCTGCAATACAGTATTCCATCATAAGCCCCATGGCATTTGGATACCGCTTCTTTGCAGCCAATGCGCCACATCCGGAATGCTCGATCCGGATATTTTCTCCTCGTATTCTTCTCTGAAATCCCTTTTGATATTTTCCAATATCATGCATAAGCCCTATCGCATACAAAACATCTTCCATTTCCGGTACCGCGAAAGCACGACACAACTCAGCCGTATTTTCACTGTGCTGTTCAACTGTCTGAACTTCTCCGTTTTCATGATTGACATGTGCTATGTATAAAGATGACATATATCCCCCTTTTTCTTTTTCCTTCCCCGGCTGATCATTCCAAAAAATATTGGGTTAATCAATCATTATATAGAAATAATTTTACTTTATTTTTCGTTATAATTCAAGTATCATCGGATAATTTCCAGATAAGTTTCATAAAATATTCTATTTTTTCAATCAACACACCTATTTTGCCATCCTGTGCATAGTAGGAAAGCAACTTCCTGTTGTACAAAAAATCCCGCCGCGGATTTCTCTGCGGCGGGATTTCATTTCACTTATTTCATTATGCCAGAATCGGCTTTAAAGCCTCAGCAAGTTTGTCTTTCTGAGCCTTAGCCTCAGCAACATCTTTACCAAGTGTTGTGAAGTATGTCTTGATCTTCGGCTCTGTACCGGACGGACGAACAACAACGGTTGCACCGCCCTCAAGAGAGTAGATCAAAACGTTTGCTGCCGGAAGACCTGTCTCTTCTGTCTTCTGGTAGTCAACAGCCTTGACAACCTTGTAGCCGCCGATCTCTGTCGGCTGGTTGTCACGGAGACCCTGCATGATGGAAGCCATCTTATCCATACCGGTAAGCCCCGGGAACTCGAAACTGTCAACGATATTCAGATAACGGCCATACTGGGCATAGATTTCTTCCAGACGCTGTTTGATGGAGCTGCCGATGCTTCTGTAGTAAGCAGCCATCTCGCAAATCAGCATGGAGCCGATAACAGCATCTTTATCACGCACATACGGACCAGCAAGGTAACCGTAGCTCTCCTCGAAACCGAAGATGAAACGGTCAACTTCGCCTGCTGCCTCAAGATTTGCGATCTGATCACCGATCCACTTGAAGCCTGTCAGTACGTTTCTCATCTCAACACCGTAGTGAGCGGCTACTGCGTCTGCAAGCGGTGTGGAAACGATGGACTTTACAGCTACCGGGTTAGCCGGCATTGTGCCTTTTTCGATACGGCCTGCGCAGATGTAATCTAAGAGCAGAACGCCCATTTCATTACCATTTACAAGCTCATAT
>JALFHZ010000218.1 GCA_022776445.1 Lachnospiraceae bacterium | reverse complement strand
CCAGTAAATTCTGAAGTCCGGAGCCGCCGGTTTCAGACGTGCAAAACGGCGAACTGTCTCATCGGAATAGCTGTTGCCGGTCGGATTGGAATACTTCGGCACGCACCAGATACCCTTGATGCTGGAATCGGTGGAGACCAGACGCTCAACCATGTCCATATCCGGACCACTCTCCGTCATCGGGATATTGATCATCTCAATTCCGAAATACTCCGTAATCGCAAAATGGCGGTCATATCCGGGAACCGGACAGAGAAATTTTACCTTGTCCAGCTTACACCACGGTGTAGACCCCATGACTCCATGGGTCATGGAACGGGAAACCGTATCAAACATTACGTTCAGGCTGGAGTTTCCGTAGATGATAATATACTCCGGAGCTACCTCCATCATATCTCCGATCAGTTCCTTCGCTTCCTTAATACCGGTCAGAACACCGTAGTTGCGGCAGTCCGTACCATCCTCGCAGGTCAGATCCATATCACTGCTTAAAACATCCATCATGCCCATGGAGAGGTCCAGCTGATCAACACTTGGCTTACCTCTGGACATGTCCAGTCTCAGATCCTTCCCCTGATATTCACGATACTGTGCGGATAACTGCTTTCTCAACTCGCGCAGTTCCTCATTGCTCATTTCTGCATATGGCTGCATTTTTTTCTTCCTCCTCATCTGCTTATTGACTCCTTTGTGATTCATACGATTGTCGGGGATATCGCATGCTATGGGGGTTTTCTACATTCTACACGAAAACGGTTTTAAAATCAACAGCATTAACGGGATAAAAGCTCACGTACCAGCGTATTTACCACTGCCGGGTCTGCTTTTCCCTTCATGGCACGCATGGTCTGACCGACCAGGAAGCCCATCGCTTTCTCTTTGCCTGCTTTGAAATCTGCCACGGACTGCGGATTTGCCGCAATAATTTCTTCGATTTTTGTTTTCAACGCGCCCTCATCCTTGACAACCTTCAAGCCTTTTTCTTCCACGTAAGCCTCCGGCTCCACATCGTGTCTGAAAATCTCTTCAAAAACAGTTCGTGCCACCGTACGGTTGATGACATTTTTATCTACCAGTTCCACCAGCTTTGCCAGATGCTCCGGTGAAAAATGCATATCCTCCGGCTCCTGCTCCTGTTCTTTGAGCAGACGCATCGCATCGGTCATCAGCCAGTTGGAAACCTCCTTCGGTTTGCCGCATACAGCCGTTGTCTGTTCAAAAATATCTGCCAGGTGCTTGGATCCGGTCAGAATCTCCGCATCGTACTGAGGCAACCCGAATTCTTTCTGGTAACGCTCCAGCTTCTCTGTGCGCAGCTCCGGCTGGCTGGCCTTCACACGGGCAATCCATTCATCACTGATCATTACCGGAACCAGATCCGGATCCGGGAAATAACGGTAATCCTGCGCATCCTCTTTCGAACGCATCGCATGGGAAGCTTCCTTGTTGTCATCCCAGCGGCGGGTCTCCTGAATAACGTTCTTTCCATCTTCCAGCAGTTCAATCTGACGGGCGCGCTCTCCTTCAATCGCCCGCGCGATGGCTTTGAACGAGTTTAAGTTCTTCATCTCTGTTCTGGTACCAAATGCAGGAGCTCCCACTTCGCGGACAGACAGATTGACATCGGCACGCATGGAGCCCTCCTGAAGCTTACAATCCGAGGCACCCAGATACTGAATGATCAGTCTCAGTTTTTCCAGATAGGCAATCACTTCATCGGCACTTCTCATATCCGGCTCCGATACAATTTCAATCAGGGGCACGCCGCTTCGGTTGTAGTCAACCAGAGAACAGTCCTCCCACTCATCGTGCACCAGCTTGCCGGCATCTTCTTCCATATGAATCTCATGAATGCCGATTTTCTTTTTTCCTCCGGCTGTCTCAATCTCTACCCATCCGTCATGACAGATCGGCAGATACAGCTGGGAAATCTGATAGTTCTGCGGATTGTCCGGATAAAAATAGTTTTTCCGGTCAAACTTGCAGTACTGGTTAATGCTGCAGTTGGTGGCAAGGCCAACCGCCAGTGCATATTCCACCACCTGTTTATTCAGTACCGGAAGCGATCCCGGCATTCCCGTGCATACCGGACAGGTATGGGTATTCGGTGCTCCGCCAAACGCGGTGGAACAGCCACAGAAAATCTTCGTTTTGGTCGCCAGTTCTACATGAACCTCCAGACCAATCACGGTTTCATACTGCTTGCTCATTTTATCTGCCCTCCTGTTCTGCTGCCTTTACAGCCAGCTCCGGTGTCTCATAGCTCCGGCTGCACTCATACGCATAACCGGCACGGATAATCTTTTTCTCCTGGAAGCAGTCACCGATCAGCTGCAGACCGATCGGAAGTCCCTTCGAATCCTTTCCGCACGGAACCGTCATACCGGGCAGACCTGCCAGATTGACGGAAATCGTATAGATATCTCCCAGATACATCTGAAGCGGATCGCTTAAGGACGCTCCCAGCTTCGGCGCTGTGGACGGCGCTGCCGGTCCCAGAATCACATCGTATTTCTCAAATGCCTGATCAAACGCTTTCTTAATCAGTGCCTTTGTTCTCAGAGCCTTCAGATAATATGCATCATAATATCCGCTGCTCAGGACGAAGGAACCAAGCATAATACGGCGTTTCACTTCAGCACCGAACCCTTCGGAACGGCTCTTTTTGTACATATTATGAAGTCCCTCATATTCTTTCGTCCGATAACCGTACTTCACACCGTCAAAGCGGGACAGGTTGGAACTGGCTTCCGCAGAAGCAATGACATAATAGGCCGGGATCGCATATTCCACCAGACTCAGGTCGAATTCCTCCACAATGGCCCCCTTCTCCCTCAGTACCTCGGCAGCCTGAAGCACCGCTTTCTTCACCTCCGGATCCAGTCCTTCTCCAAAATAATCTCTCGGAATACCGATACGCATCCCTTTCACATCATCCACCAGAGCAGAAGTAAAATCCAGGTCCTCCCGTTTTACGGAAGTGCTGTCCTTCTTATCATAGGAAGCAATCACTTCCAGAATCGCCGCACAGTCCGTAACATCCTTTGCAATCGGTCCGATCTGATCCAGAGAAGAACCATATGCAATCAGTCCGTAACGGGAAACTGTTCCGTAGGTCGGTTTGATACCGGTCACACCACAGAAAGAGCTTGGCTGACGAATCGAACCGCCGGTATCCGATCCCAGTGCATAAAAGCACTCATTGGCTGCTACTGCCGCGCAGGAGCCGCCGGAAGAGCCCCCCGGTACATGCTCCGGATTCCACGGGTTCCTGGTTTCTCCAAACGCAGAGGTTTCCGTCGTACTTCCCATGGCAAACTCATCCATATTGGTTTTACCCAGAATCACGGCACCGGCCTTCTCCAGATTGAGAACCGCCTCTGCTGTATAAGTCGGTTTAAAATTGTACAAAATTCTGGAACTGCAGGTAGTCAGCATTCCCTCCGTACACATATTATCCTTGATGGCAACCGGCACACCTGCCAGCGGACCGGTCAGGGTTCCATCATCAATCCGTTTCTGCACTTCTTCGGCACGTTTCATCGCCCCCTCTGCATCCACCGTCACATAGCTGTTCAGCGTCGGTTCCAGTGCCTGAATCTGTGCCAGAGCCGCTTTCGTTGCTTCCACAACGGTCACTTCACCGGCTTTTATCTTCTTGCCGAGTTCCACGGCAGTCAAATTCAAAATGCTCACGTCATGCTCCTTTCTGCATCCGTTTTTGCCGGATGCTGCCGATTCCTGATTACTCCACAGTCTTCGGAACCTTGAATGCGCCATCCTTCTGCTCCGGCGCATTTTTCAGGATCTGCTCTCTGTCATCTCCATTGGTTACCACATCCTCACGAAAAACATTCGTGACCGGAAATACATGGGACATCGGCTCTGCACCGCTGGTGTCCAGTTCGTTTAATTTATCAATATAATCCAGCATTCTCCCCATGTCTTTTTTTGCTGCTTCTTTCTCTTCCGGAGAGAGTTCCAGCTTCGCCAGAATGCCAACATACTCCATCGTTTCATCACTGATGATATTTGCCATGACAGGCTCCTTTCCTTTTGCCAAATACGTCCCTCAGCACACGGTACTAAGGCTCCAAGCGGGTTACATCACGTGGGAACAGTGAGGTCTCACGGACATTCTGCTCATCCAGCAGTCTCATGGTCAGACGTTCCAGACCGATTCCCAGTCCGCCGTGCGGCGGCATGCCATATTTGAAGATCATCAGATAGTCCTTGATATCTTCCGGATCCATGTTCCGTCTGGCCATCTTTTCCAGAATCATCTGATAATCGTGAATTCTCTGTCCGCCGGTCGTAATCTCAAGTCCCTTGTAAAGCAGATCAAAGCTCAGGGTAAAACGACTGTCGGACGGGTCGTCCATCGCATAGAATGGGCGCTTTTTAGACGGATAATGCGTAACAAAAACAAAATCACTGTCGTATTCTTCCTTGAAATAGCGGCCGATCAGAAGCTCTTCCTCCGGTTCCAGATCGAACGGGTTACGGATCTTCCGGTTGTATTTCTCGGAAACCAGTTCCTTCGCCCTGTCAAACCGAACCTGCGGGATCCGGTCAATCAGCGGCAGCGTCACGCCAAGCATATCCAGTTCCTTTTTGTACTCCCGGTTCAGAAGTTCCATGGTATACTTCAGGAATCCGGTTTCCATTGCCATCACATCTTCAAAGCTGTCGATATAGCCCATTTCAAAGTCCAGACCGATATACTCATTCAGATGGCGCGTTGTGTTGTGTTTTTCTGCACGGAACACCGGAGCCACCTCGAAGACACGGTCAAACACGCCAACCATCATCTGTTTATAAAACTGCGGGCTCTGTCCCAGCTCTGCCTTCTTGCTGAAGTAGTTCAGACGGAATACATTCGCGCCGCCTTCTGCACCGCGGGATACGATCTTTGGTGTATGAATCTCTGTAAATCCCTGCGTGGACAGAAATTCCCGAAAACCTCTTACCACACCTTCCTGAACCTTGAATTTCGCACGCTCCCGTACATTGCGCAGGGATACCGGGCGAAGCCCCAGCCTTGTCTCCAGAGACGTATTCATTTTCCACTTGTTAATCGCGATCGGCATCGGTTCAGCCGGCTCGGACAGAACGCAGATCTCCTGCAGGTGAATCTCAAACCCATGCGGCGCCCGCTCTTCCAGTGCTACCACACCGGTTATTTCCACGGCTGACTCCTCTTTCAGTTCTTTCAGATTGAAACTGGTTTTCCCCTCTTCGTATACACATTGTACCAGCCCTTCTGCCTTACGCAGAACGATAAATGCAACTTCACCCATATCCCGGATGTTGTGTACGGCTCCGTTCATGCGAACTGCCTTTCCCTCGTAATCTCCCTCAAGAATCGTGCTGATTCCTACGGTTTCCTTCTCTTTTACTCCTGTCAAAAATTCCATGCTGCTCTCTCCTTACCTGAATGTAAATTCGTTGGATTCCGGCCGGAAAACAAAAATCCCGTCCCGGAATACTGTTACATACTCCGGGACGGGACATCATATTTCAATCATGTTCCGCGGTACCACCCGCATTGAGGTCGGCTTTCGTGCAAAAACCGATACTCCACTCTCTGACACGTAACGTGTGTCTGACGGATACCCCTACGGGATCTGGGCTGTCCTGCCCCGCTCCTTTCGAAATACCGGCTCCGGAGTGTTCCCTTATTGCCGAGTCCAACCTGACGGCGCTCTCAGTCGGTGACGCCCTCTTCCTGTCGAAGTCCTGCTGGCAAGAGTCTCCTTCACAGCCATTTTTATGCTTTAATGCACTAAATTTTTCTAAAATAATATCACAACCCATTTTTAATTGCAATAACATTTTTCACGAAATTTATGGTTTTTACGGAATATGTTTTGTTTTACATTGACATTTCATATCTATAAGAGTAGCATGAATAGCAGAATCAGAAAGAATACAAATGAATAAAGGAGTTTTTATGTCAACTACACAAACAGTCCCCGAACAGAACCGTATGGGTACCACGCCGGTCAATCGTCTGCTCATCTCCATGTCGCTCCCGATGATCATTTCCATGCTGGTGCAGGCTCTGTACAATATTATCGATAGTATTTTCGTAGCACGGATCGGCGAGTCTGCTCTGGCTGCCGTTTCCATGGCATTTCCGGTGCAGAGTCTGATGATTGCCGTATCCTCCGGAACCTGTGTCGGTGTCAATGCACTGCTTTCCCGCTCTCTGGGCGAGCAGAACCAGGAAGAGGCAGAAAAGGCCGCTGTCAACGGCATCTTTCTGGCAATCCTCGGAGCTGCGGTTTTTGCTCTGTTCGGTATCTTCGGAACCCGATTTTACTTTGCAAGCCAAACGGATGATGCTGAGATCATCGAATACGGTGTCCGATACCTGCGCATCTGTCTCATGGGTTCCTTCGGCTTTTATCTGGAAATGGTATTTGAGCGAATCATGCAGTCCACGGGCCGCACGATATACAATATGTATTCCCAGGGTGCCGGTGCCATCACCAATATCATTCTGGATCCGATTATGATTTTTGGTCTGTTCGGATGCCCTGCCATGGGAATCAGCGGAGCCGCGCTTGCGACAATCACCGGACAGTTTCTGGCCATGTTCCTTTCCTTCCGGTTCAACCAGAAGAAGAATACGGATGTCAGCATCAGCATGCGCGGATTCCGGCCGGATGCAGCCTCCATCCGTTCCATCTATGCGGTTGGCATTCCATCCATCATCATGCAGTCCATCAGTTCTGTCATGACCTACGGGATGAACCAGATTCTGATCGGTTTTTCCTCTACTGCCGTAACGGTATTCGGTGTTTATTTCAAGCTGCAGAGTTTTATCTTCATGCCGGTTTTCGGTCTGAACAACGGTATGATTCCGATTATTGCGTACAACTACGGCGCACGCAACAAAAAGCGGATCATGGATACCGCAGGTTTCAGCATTGCCATTGCCATGTCCATCATGCTGGTCGGACTTGCCATTTTCCAGTTCTTCACCCCACAGCTTCTCATGCTGTTCGGTGCTTCGGAACACATGCTGGAGATCGGTGTGCCGGCTCTTCGGCTGATCAGCATCAGTTTCCTGTTTGCCGGATACTGTATTATCGTCGGATCTGTGTTCCAGGCGCTTGGCAATGGTATATACAGCCTGATCGTTTCGTTTGCCAGACAACTGGTCTGCCTGCTGCCGATGGCATACATATTTGCAAGGATATGGGGACTGCATGCGGTATGGTACTCTTATCCTCTGGCAGAGATCATGTCAGTTATCATGAGTACGATCCTGTTTATCCGGATTTATCATGAAAAAATCAAGGGGCTGGAGGGATAACCTTCTCCGCTTTTCCATCTGCCCCTTTATGTTGAGGAGGATTTTCACATGTCATTAATGGAATTATTCATCATCGCAGTCGGACTTTCCATGGATGCCTTTGCTGTTTCCATCTG
This sequence comes from Lachnospiraceae bacterium, assembly GCA_022776445.1. Lineage (GTDB taxonomy): Bacteria > Bacillota > Clostridia > Lachnospirales > Lachnospiraceae > Brotaphodocola. Next base: position 5,694 of record JALFHZ010000218.1, on the reverse strand, counting down.
CAAGGGTCTTTCCATGCCCCGGCTGAATCCCAGACACGCAGCCATCATCGGACTGTATTTCGGTGGTTTTCAGGCACTTATGCCTTTCATCGGCTATCTGCTTGGAAGCCGGTTTCAGGAAGCCATCACCTCATACGATCACTGGATCGCATTCATTCTGCTCAGTATCATTGGATTTAATATGATCAGAGAAGCACTGAATCCGGAGGAGGAATCCTGCGATGCATCCGTCGCCTTCAGGGATATGCTGATTCTTGCGATTGCAACCAGTATTGATGCCCTGGCTGTGGGAGTAACCTTCGCATTCCTTCAGGTACAGATTGTGCCGGCCGTTTCCTTCATCGGGGTCACAACCTTTGTACTCTCTGTGATCGGCGTAAAAGTCGGCAATGTATTCGGAATCCGATACAAGGCAAGAGCAGAAGCTGTCGGAGGAATCATTCTGATTCTGATGGGATGTAAAATTCTGATGGAGCATCTGTTTTTCTGAAAGGTAAAAATGATGGGAGCATATCCGGCGATTGATATGCTCCCATTTTCTGTTCTTACAGTCTATTCTCTCCAATATCGAGAGCATCCGCTCTCCGGGATCCCTTTGGCCGCTTCCATCCTTCAATCAGCGCCATTTTTTCTTTGCGCGACAGCTGTTTTATCGCCCACTCCCGCTTCATGGCTTCCTGTCTGGTCGAAAAGACTTCATAATAAGCCAGGGTCACCGGACGGCGGCTTTTGGTATATTTCGCTCCGGTTCCCGCATTGTGCGCACGAAGCCGTTCCTCCAGATGGTTCGTCCACCCGCAGTAAAGGCTTCCGTCCGCGCAGCGCACCAGATACGTATAGTTTTCTTCCATCTGCCTTATCCTTTCCTGAATCATGATCTTCATTGTAACGCTTCCCGAACCAGATTGCAAATCTATATGTAGGCGGCATGTGTGCCTGCAGGTTCGCATCTGCCGCCCAGGTTTCCCTGATCTATCAAAAGCACCAGCTGAATGCAGGATGCTATACTTTATTTTATGCGCAAACAGGGAACCTGTGCATGCAGAACTCCTGTTTTTCTATCCGTTTCTGGAAATTTCTTTCACGAGAATCAGACAGTCTCCCGGCTGTACATGTTCGGTGGTCAGATTATTGGTCATCATGATATTATCCACTGTTGTGTGAAATCGCTTCGCAATTTTCCACAGACTGTCCTCTGCCTGTACCAGATATCCCACAATTCCGGGCATCTGCTGAAGCTTTCTGGTATCCAGAGGCTCCAGTTCCGCCTGCTGAATCACCGGTTGGCATATCGGCTGAAGCACCAGAATATCAAGCAGAATCACCGCCTTTACCTCCGCAGTGTCCCCGCCGACCATCACGGCCGTCAGCTGTTCCACCCCCGATTCCAGGTACCAGACGCTATCCTTTGTAATTCCAGGTACCTCCGCCTCATAATGAAACGGCAGCACCTCAGATACGGACTGCACCGGCTGTCGGTCATCATCCGTCAGATAAAGCAGTTTTACATCCAGAACCCCATCCAGTACAAGCATCCCTTCCGCTGCTTCCGCTTCATCCAGCTTAACACTTCCGGTACTGTGACAGATCTGCAGAATTCGCTGCTCCTCATCCATATGGATTTTCTCTGCAGCCTTGCATCTGGCGGTGTTATGCATCAGGATCTGATCAAAACAGGCACTGCCGGTCTCGAGTTCCAGTTCCCGGTTGGTCGCATAGAGATCTTCCAGCAGCTCCAGCTCCTGTTCCTCATAAAGCCGGATGTCCAATTCCATCACAGCATCAACATCCAGTTCCCGCATTTCCCCGTCATAATCCGGTTTTTCTTCGATGCCCCGGTGCACCAGCCGCACAGAGATCGCCGGTATCATGGATTCGGCTGCCCCCTGCATTTCTACTTCTCCGGAAAACGGGATAGACTCCTCCAGCCATTGAATAACGGCATGTTCCCCTTCTCCTTCATAGACAACAAATACCTGAAGAGAACCTTCCAGATGAATGCGCCCCTCCAGGGGTCTTGTTGTTACTCCAGAAAGCCGCATCTCCGTCCACAGGATCCGGTCAATCGCCGGTTTGCTTCCTGACAGAGTAAGTTCTTCTTTTACACGATAGGTGTCCTTTCGACGGAGTGCAATTGCCGCTACATCCAGCTTTCGCTTCAGCCGTTCGATCTGCGGCACATCTGCCCCCTCATCCTGAACCGTTCCCAGTTCCACTGCCGCTTCTGTATCAAACAGGGTCTCTGACTTCACTTCCAATGTCACAATTGCTTTGATACTCAGCTTTCTGGAATTGATAATTCCCACATCCAGATCCTCCAGCTGCCAGGAGACAGACACATAGTCCTTTTCTTCCAGCCCGGGTACGTTCACGGTTTCATCAAACGGAATCATTCCTCCCAGTGTCTGAAGACCTCCTTCCTCTTTCCGGTACAGCACATGGAATTCCAGCTTTCCACGCACCTGAACACGCTCACTTTGCGTCTTCACCGGTTCCAGCTGGACTTCTCCCGCATCCAGAATGACCTGTGCAATATCGCTCATGGTATCCGGTACAATGAAATCATCATCCAGAGTAACCTGGGTATTCACCTGATTCTTCCACCGGTTCATATGTATATTCCGCCTGATCAGTTCCAACATAAAAGCACCCACCTTACCTTCCTGATTTCCATCTTTCACAGAAAGTTTATGTGAGTGCTCATGTATTTATGCTATGGAACGGTTACTCTGTCACCTGAAGAACCTCGTCCATCTCCACGATCTTGGCTAAAAGCGCTGACTTGTTGAATCCCGGCGGATAAACAACGTCAAATTCCAGTTTGATTTCTTCTTTTTTGTTTTTATTAATCTTCACGCCCAGTATCTCCACATGCTGCTTCGTCAGAAATTCCTCCATGGCTTCCACTGCGCCGCTCTTCTTGACGATCGTCATATGAATCAGACCGCCCGATGCCACATTTGCAAAATATGAAATTTTATGCATAATAAACTGGGTAATAATGATCAGCACAGCAGAACTGATGCCGATTACATACATACCCGCTCCCATGGCAAGGCCTACTCCTGCAGTCGTCCACATGCCGGCAGCCGTAGTCAGACCATTGACCAGGTTATTCCTGACAAAAATCACACCCGCACCCAGAAAACCCACACCGCTGACTACCTGCGCAGCCAGACGCGCCGCATCGCCTTTGGCAACATCTTCAAATCCATACTTGGACACAACCATCATCAGTGCCGCTCCCAGCGCAACAATCGCATGAGTCCGGACTCCTGCTGATTTGTTACGATTCTTACGTTCGCTGCCAATGATCATCCCCAACGCAGCCGCAATAACAATGCGCAGTAAATATTCCAACTGCAGCCAGATTCCCGGAGTCTGAAACTGACTCCATATTTGCATCTCACCCATCCTGTATTTCCTTCCATTCTATAATCTTGTTCCCCATAATAAAAAACAGCCCAAAAGAATACCGTCTCATATTCTTTCCTGGCCGCGCTTTTCTCCTGATCTCTGCACCCTGTCATACTATTCAGTTCCAGATAACCTTCTCCTTTGTCCGGTTATGATATTGTCATCACCCTCCCTTTCCTTTCTGCTGATCATGTACGAATTTCAGCAATGTGCACAGACATATTTCTTTCATGCAGATATAATACCATCATTGCGACCGCAATTCAACCCTTTTTCCTGCTTTTTATGACCGTTTTTCCTGTCTTTCGCAAATTTTGCCGCAAATTAAAAAAGCGGCAGGAAGGATTTCCCACCGCTTAACAGCTCCCGCTCAGTCTGCAAACAGCATCAGGCTCCGGGCAATATTGTCATCGTCACTCCATACTAACAGAGTACGGGATTCCGTCACATCCTGAAGTGTTACAATATTGCGTGTCAGATACGGATTCACCGGACAGTCTGCCGGCACATGATACTCTGTGCCGCTGACAGACGTCAGAGTCCAGCTCTCATCCGCATTCCACTGCATGGACTTCACCTGAATGTACTCCGGAGCTTTGAAATCCGCCGGAACCTTGCAGATCACGGCTTCTGCGGTTGTCTGCGGCGGAAGGCTCATGGTCATAGCCATCCCGATATCTGCATAAATCACCTCACCGACCTGAATATCAGACAGCGCTGCCGGCATACCGCTCACCGCATCCAGAACCCGGCTGCTGTCTGCCGAAATATGCAGAACCATCTCGCCCTGGAAGGATACACCAGACTGGTTATCAATCACAATAGCATTCTCCCGTACCTCAACTACCGGTCCCCATACACGAACTGTCTCTGCCATGACCTCCTCCGGTTCTGCACCCGGACCATAACCTGCATCTGCCGACTGACTGATCCCGGCCGTAATCACCGGTGACTGTGCCAGAGCCGCTCCTGCGCCTGCAACCGTAAGCAGTCCCGCCACTCCTGCTGCCAATAACTGTTTATTCCATTTTTTCATAAAGATTATACCTCTCTTATCAGTCTTATCCTTGTTACAAAATCTCCGCAGTCATCTTACTGCTGAAAGAAGTATATCAGAAATATCAGAGAATAGCTATTGAAAAAGCTCTAAGTTTCTCTTACAAAATTATTACCGGATTTTTCCGTGATCCTTTGCATAATGATACAGTTCTTCAAAGTCAGACGCAAAATCGCCTGACTGCCTGAAATCCAGAGTGCAGATCACCTGACTGCACGAATCCATCAGCTTCCTTGCCCGCGCTTTCGCAGCCGGATCGATTCTGGCAAATGGCCTGACACTGACAATTTCGCCTGCCAGCGCTCTCGCTACCGGATAATCCAGGTCATTTTCCCATAGAATGCCGGTTGCAAACGGAATCCCGGCCCGCTGAAGCCGACGGTAAACTGCTGTACCGCTCCCATTTCCAGCCATCACAAATACCTCAGGTGTTCCGCTCACCCGGGGCAGTTCCAGATTACCGGTACGTTCCTCATAGGAGCCGGTGGTCATCCGGTACAGCTGAGCGATATATCCGGAAGCAAAAATTTCCTCAGGTGTTCCAAACCGGTCGATCCGATCTCCCCGCACACAGGCAATCTTGTCAGAAATTCTTCCGGCCAGATCCAGTTCATGAAGCGACATGATTACAGAAAGTCCGCGAGAACGCGACATTTCCTGCAGCACAGACAGAAACTCCAGCTTATATTTCATATCCAGAAAAGATGTCGGCTCATCCAGTATCATAATCTCCGGTTCCTGACATACCGCGCGCGCCAGCATCACCCTCTGCTTCTGTCCGTCACTGATCCTGTTAAAATCACATTCCGCCAGTTCTGAAATATGAATCTGATCCATGGCTTCCCGCACCATCGCACGATCCTTGGCGCTAAGCACACCAAACCGTCCGGTATAAGGATATCGACCGGTTGCCACTACATCGGCACAGGTCATTCGTTCCGTTCTTACACGATCCGTCAGAACCACAGACATTTTCTGTGACAGTTCCCTTCCTCCAAATTCGGACAGCCCGGTTCCATCCAGCACCGCCGATCCTGCGATCGGCTTCAGCTGGCGGATGATACTTTTCAGAATCGTCGTCTTTCCGGCACCGTTCGGCCCAATCAGCGTCAGGATTTCTCCCCTTTTCAGGCAAATCTCGATATTTTTAATCTGTGGTACGCCATGATACCCAACTGTCAGACCTTTTGTATAAAAATAAAATTCATCCATTTATTTAA
>JALFHZ010000211.1 GCA_022776445.1 Lachnospiraceae bacterium | reverse complement strand
TAGTAAACAAACTGATTGGCTATCGTCGAAAAACCAATCTTGAGAAAACTTCCGATCTCGATGGTAAAGTAACCGAGCACTACCGAAATGGCGCCAAACATGGCAGCCACCGTGATGGTTCGGATTTTCCCAAATTCTCTGTAAGAATCGGCGAACAAAGTTGCTAATTTCATCATAAAAAATTACCTCCTTTGCAGACCTCTCGAACTACAAAGGAGATAATGTTCTATCCTCTTTGCAGCGGGATGCGGACTATGTACCGCAAGGACCTCTCTGTCCTTTTCGTCCGGCTGGCAACTCCCCGTCCATCCGGCACTTGACGCACACAGACCTACTCTGCTTCTTCTATTTTATTGTACGGGTATCAGTATAGCATAATCTCCGGAAATGTAAAGCAGAAAATTATCACATGACAATTCCCAGCACCGCCACAATGCACACAATGCTGATCACAATGGAAAGTGAATTCACCGCGCTGGATAAACCGATATCCCCTTTCAGATCAGCCGTAAATGCCGGAGCTGCGGATGCGATCGGGCTAAATACCAGAAGCGCCAGTGTCTGTCGGTATTCCAGTTCAATCGGAAGCAGCAGGAAAAATCCAAAAGCCAGCATAATCGCCATGCCATAACGCACCGCCAAAATACGGACAATGGTTCCGATCTGCTCCCGATTGCTGCTGAGTTTAAAGCCGACACCGATCATCAGCATTGCCATAAACGCATTGGCATTACCGATAATTCCGGCGACCGACGTGACCGCCATCGGTACATGAGCATGCAGAAGCCCCAGACAAATCATAATCATATAGGTATCAAACGGGACGGATTTCACCAGCGTCCGCACAACCTGCATAAAGGAAGAGCCCTTCTGTTCTCCTGTGTCTTCCCCTTTGATGATCGACGCCAGGCTGTAAGCTCCGCCCAGGCATACCAGCGCATTGCCTGTATCAAAAATGCTCGTCACAACCACACCGGTCGGTCCGAGAAAGCTCTGAGCAAACGGCATGGTGAAATTGCCGATATTGTATCCTGCGATATTCAGCACATCAAAAGCCTGCTGTTCTCTGGATGAGCGCACATTCATCAGATACATAACGGTCATGTACAGTACACCGCCCATAAGCCCCAGAAAACTGATTCCCAGCATGGAAACGCTCACCTCTTTATTGGCAAAGTTCGCGATAATCGAAGCCGGAAGTGTGATTTTCAGCGAAATCTTTGCCAGCACATGGAAATCATCTTCTTTAAAAAATTCGATCCGGCGCAGCACATATCCAAGCAGGATAATCGCCACAAAACCTGCCGCCCGGATCAGAACCTCTGTAAATTCCATTGTCCGATTCCTCTCACTTCATCAGAGCATCGAGAACCTCAGCAGCATTGGTGTCCGGCTTCACCTTTTCCATCGCTTTTTCAATCATTCCGTTCTCATCAATAATGTAGGTGCTGCGCACCACACCCATGGAAACCTTTCCGTACAGCTTCTTTTCCTTCCACACATCATAGGCATGGATTGCCTGAAGCTCCGGATCCGAAAGCAGAATAAACGGCAGCTCATATTTCGCTGCAAAATTCTGATGCGACTTCACACTGTCCTTACTGATGCCAATCACCGGCACACCCAGCTGCTCAAACTGTTTATATACACCGGCAAACGCACACGCCTGCTTCGTACAGCCGGAGGTATTGTCCTTCGGATAAAAATAAATCACCACTTTCTTCCCGGCAAAATCAGCCAGAGAAACCGGATTGCCATCCTTGTCCGGCAGCGTAAAATCCGGTGCTTTTGTTCCAACTTCCAACATATTCTGTTCCTCCTGTCGTTGCAATCGATTACTAACAGCGCTATTATAACCGAAACTTCTCAATTGTTCCACTTCTTTTTCGTTTGCGAGCCAGATTTCGTTTTAATTGTTAACCAATGCTTTTATTATGGTTGACAATTGTTTTTCTCCATGATATGATGATACCTGTGTCAATAATCTTATTTGAAAGGATGATACCTCTATGAATACTGTCAAATCCCCCACCCTGTCCGCCGGCACATCTGACCGCCGGTTTTCCACCAGAGATCTGGTCCTTGCCGGCATGTTTGCTGCTGTGATGACCGTGATTTCCCAGATTTCCCTTCCGATGCCGACCGGCGTCCCGATTACCATTCAGGTATTCGGCGTCGCATTGATTGGTGTGGTTCTGGGCTGGCGGCTCGGCGTATTCAGTCTTCTTGTGTACGTTTTGCTCGGCGCTGTCGGACTCCCGGTTTTTGCCAATTTTCACGGTGGCTTCAGCTCTCTCGTTGGTTTAACCGGCGGCTATATCTGGTCATGGCCGATCATGGCAGCTTTCTGTGGAATCGAACCACCTTTTAAGAACCAGAAAACTTCCTTCGCCGTACGCATTCTGCTTGCCCTCATCGGACTCGCCATCGTGGAAACCGTCGGCGGACTCCAGTGGGCTGCACTGTCTGCCGACATGGGCGTGAAAGCGGTTTTCCTGTACTCCATCGTCGGATTCGTTCCAAAAGACATTCTCATCACGGTATTGGCCGTTGTAATCGGACTCAGTATCCGCAAATCCATCCGGGGCATTGCAAAATAGCCCCGGATTCGTTGTCTCAATATGCAATATAATATGTAATCACATCCTGCGCACGCCGATACTGTTCCAGATTCATCGTGATTTTCCCCTTCTCTACCTGAAGCACCTGATCTTCCTCCAGCTTTTTGATCGTCCGGTTCAGCGTCTTCACCGTAATCCCACACTCCTCATAGAGCTGCTGACGGGTTCTTTTCACAATGATGCTTCCGCGCTGTTCGATATGCTCCATCGCCGCATATTTCAAAATATAATCCAGCAGGATAAACTGCGGCGGATAAAACAGCTTTGCCCCGTTATTGTAAGAAGAGCGATACAGTTTGAATGCCACTTTCTTCGCAATCAGCCCCAGAAGCTGAATATCTTTTCGGATCCATTCCTCAAAATCTTTTCTGCGAAAATAAAGCACCGTTGTCTCAGTCAGAGTTTCGATCGTCACCGAAGTTTTCTCCATTCCGGCGAGAATTGTCACTTCTCCTACAAAATCAATCGGCTCATTCTTTTCAATCATATAAACATTCCCATTCTGAAATTCATTGATAACCCGATGTTCTCCGCGGGCAATGATTCCGAACTGATCCAGCTTTGTATCCTTCTGATGGATAATTGTTCCCGGCGGATATACCTTGATATAGCATCGCTGCTTCAGCTCCTCCGGCATATGTTCCAGGTATGGTTCCAGCTCCGGAACCTCTTTTCTGAGTGCATCCAGTGTCATGGCTTTCTCCTGTTTTTCACTTTAGCTAATAACTCAAGGGAAATATTGTTATACCTTTCCTGTAGAATACAGTCAACAGAAAAATAATACAACTAGGAGGAATCCTCATGGAAAGCAACCTGTACACATCTTTAAAAGACCGCATCCGTGCGGAGTACAAAATCTACCTGATGGCGCTTCTGTTCGTTGCCATCGCAGACAAGATCGGAAAAATTCAGATTCCGTTCGGACCGGGAACCTTTATCCTGTTTCCCATTTTCTATTCTCTGATTCTTGGCATCCTGTCCGGCCCGCAGGCAACGAAAATCATAAACTCCAGGGAAGTAAAAGCGGCTTCCAAACTGGTGATCGTCGCAATCTGTCCTTTCATCGCCAAGCTGGGAATCAATGCAGGTGCAAGTATTGAAACCGTCATTTCCGCCGGCCCTGCACTGCTGCTTCAGGAATTCGGCAACCTTGGAACCATCATTCTGGCCATGCCGGTTGCTCTGCTTCTTGGTCTGAAACGCGAAGCCATCGGAGCAACCCACTCCATCAACCGTGAGACCAATCTGGCACTGATTACTGACATGTTCGGACCGGATTCACCGGAGACCCGCGGAAGCCTCTCCATCTATGTGGTAGGCGGTATGGTAGGCACCATTTATTTTGGATTTATGGTATCCATCCTTGCATCCCTGAATATTTTCCGTCCATATGCGCTGGGCATGTCTTCCGGTGTGGGTGCAGGCATCATGATGGGAAGTGCCGTTGCGGTACTGACCGAGATTTATCCGAATCTGGCTTCGGAGATCTCCGCACTGGCGAGTGCCAGCGAAACCATATCCGGAATTGACGGAATTTACATGGCAATTTTCATCGGAATACCGTTTTGCAACTGGCTGTATGACAGACTGGAACCGGTACTTGGCCGTTTCAGTGAGAAGAAACACTAGGAGGAAATCATCATGAAATACATTGAATGGGCATTTTTATTTCTGTTATCCGGACTTGGCATTGGTCTGGCGAATCTGGTCGGATTCCATGTCGGCTTTGCTGAATCCCTGCCGGGTATTCTGATTCTTCTGGCTATTGCAATCGCAGGTGTTGCTGTCAGCAAAGTCGTACCGCTGAAGCTTCCGATCGTTGCTTACGTTTCCATTATCGGACGTGCCTATGCCGGCATTTCCATCAGCGATCAGGTAAAAACGTTCGCAAAACAGGGCTGGAAAATGATTCTGATCGGAATCTTTGTCATGACCGGAACCTTCCTGTTCTCAGCGCTTATTTCCAACGTGGTTCTCTCCCTGACAGGTGCAATCTAAGGAGGCTGCCATGGCAAAACTGATTGTAACAGATGCTGCAGTTCTGTGTGCGGACGGAAAGATCAGAAAGCACCAGACGCTGGAAGCTGTTGACGGAATCATCACGGCAATCCGTCCTTATGACAGCTCCGACGTCGGTTCCTGTATGCATGATTCCTTTATCGATGGATACGGAAAACTGGTCATGCCCGGACTGGCCGACTGTCATATGCACACCGGACAGCAGCTGCTGAAAGGTCGGATTCTGGATGAACTTCCCATGATCTGGACTCGCATCATGCTTCCCTTCGAAAGCACACTGACACCGGAGCTCATGCGGCTGAGTGCAGAGCTTGCCGCGCTGGAGATGATTCACTCCGGCACAACCGCCTTTGTGGATGCGGGAAGCTATCACATGCAGGAAGCCGCAGCAGTCTATGCACAATCCGGACTGCGGGGAGTGCTCTCCGTCTCCACCATGGATGCCCCCGGGCTTCCCGCTTCCATCGCCTGTGATGCCGGAAAAGCAGTCTCCATGACAGAAGCGCTTGCAGATGCCTGCGCAGGCTATCCATTGATCAAAACCGCCTGGTCCCTGCGTTCTCTGATGTCCTGTTCCGAGGAACTGATCATCATGGTTTCCCAACGTGCCAGAGAACACGGTGCACTGCTTCAGGCGCATATGAACGAATATGCGGGAGAAGTGAATGATATCCTGCAGCACAGGAGCATGCGGCCGTTTGAATATCTGGATTCCCTCGGAGTTCTTGGACCGCACTTCATTGCAGCGCACTGCCTGATGCTGTCGGAACAGGAAAAGAACCTGATCCAAAAGCATGATGTCAAAATCACCCATTGTCCGTTCAGCAACTGCGGCAAGGGGATCCCGGATACTCCGGCACTCTTAAACCGCGGCATCTGTGTCGGACTCGGCACGGACGGTGCCGCACACGGCGGTTTAAGCCTCTGGAATGAGATGAAAATCTTCCGTTCTGTCATGAATGCCGCACATGGCGTTCCATCCGGAGATCCGGCCATCATGCCGGCAGCCCGCATCCTGCAGATGTCAACAGAGAACGGTTATCGTCTGATCGGAGAACCGGATGGCGGCAGCCTCGCGGTCGGTAAAAAAGCAGATTTCATTACCATTGATCTGCGCCATCCGCACCTGATGCCGACCGGCAATCTGATCCATACTCTGCTGGAATGTGTCACCGCCGGTGATGTCTGCGATATGGCAGCAAACGGAAAACTGCTGATGAAAAGCCGGGAAATTCTGACGCTTGACGAAGAACGGATTCTGCATGATGCAGAGAACTATCTGGAAAGGCTGAATCTCTTATGATTGTATTCTTAATTTTACTGCTCAACCTGCTGGTCGGTGCCTGTGTCGGACTGACCGGCATTGCTGGCTTTCTCCTGCCCATGTTTTATACCGGTTTCCTGGGACTTCGCGCTTCAGAAGCACTGGCGCTGAGTTTTTCCGCCTTCCTGATTTCCGGAATCCTGGGATCCATCAACTACTTTCGGGCAGGCAATCTGGATCTGCATTCCGGACTGATTCTTTCTGCCGGAAGTCTGATTGGTGCCGTCTTCGGAGTACGCATCAATCTGCTGATTCCGGAGCACATCGTCCAGATGATTCTGTATCTGGTCGTCCTGATTTCCGGCATCTCGATTCTGCTGCGCAGGGACGCTCCGTCAAAAGTCACCCATAAAAAAAGAACAGGTTCCAAAATAAACCTGCTCTATGTCCTGCTTGGAATCATCACCGGCTCCATCTGTGCCGCATCCGGCGCAGGCGGTCCGGTACTGGTCATGCCGCTTCTGACTGTGATCGGCTTCCCGGTTCACACTGCCGTCGGCGTTGCTCTGTTCAACTCCATTTTCATTGCCCTGGTGGCCGCCTCCGGCTATCTGCTGAACGCTTCCTTCACCCATGAGCTGTGGCTTCTGTTTCCGTGGATTCTGATTGTTCATGGCATCGGTGTCCTGTATGGAAGTAAGAACGCCGCACGGATCAACCAGAAAGTGCTGAAGCGGATTGTCGCAGTCGCTTCGATTCTGATTGCACTGTTCAAACTACTGTAGCCATCTTCGAAGCAATACACTCGCCATCACCACAGCCGTGAGCAGCTCCGCAGCAGCAAAAGCCAGCCAGATTCCGGTCATGCCAAACAGTCTGGACATCGTAAATGCACATACTGCAATCGCCACAAAGCCGCGCAGGATGGAAGTCACAAATGCCCATCCTGCCGATTCCGTGGCACTTAAAAAACCGGTTCCGACAATATTAAATCCTGCAAACAGAAACCCAATAAAATACAGGCGTACCCCCTGCAGTGCATAGGAGGCCATCTGTTGATTCTGTTCACTGTTGAAAACTGCAATCAATGTTTCTGCGGATTGATTCGTAACCAATATTACCAAGAGAGACAGCACAAATGCCGTCCCGACAGAAAGCATCAGCACACGCCGAAGCGATCCCTGCTCATTCTTTCCATAATAATCACTGAGCAGCGGCTGCGATCCCTGTGCGACACCATTGAAAATGGCCGTTGCCACAATCGCCGCATTCGCCACAATCCCATAAGCTGCAACCCCGTCATTGCCGGCAATTCCCAATATCAGAAAATTAAACACCACGGTCGTCACACCGGAAGCGATTTCCCCTACAAACGCTGAAGTCCCAAGTTGCCAGGATCGTATCAGTTTCTTCCAGTCCGGCAGAGTCCATCGGACCTGGATGGTATTTTTACGGGTCAGGAAGTGGATTCCGGCTACTGCAATACCGACAAGCGGAGACAGCCCCGTTGCCAGAGCAGCACCGGCCATTCCCAGCTTCAGCGGAAACATCAGTATATAATCCATGACAATATTAAACAGACTGCTGGATAGTGTAGCCGCCATTGCCAGTGAAGGATCTCCATCATTTCTCACAAAAGCACCGAAAATATAATTCAACATAAAAAACGGCGCACATACCATAAAAATCCGGGTATACGGCGTACCCACTTTTACGATTTCCGCATCTCCACCAAGAAACGCCACAATCCGATCCGGAATCCATGCTCCCATTGCCACAAAAATCATACTGAATATCACAGCAAATTCTATTGCATTAGAAAAATAAAAATCCGCGTCCCGATCTCCCCGTGCACTCTGGATACTGAATCTGGTCGCCGCCCCCACTCCGGTCATGGAACCGATTGCAAAAATCAGGCTGTAAAGAGGAAGCACCAGATTTAATGCCGTGATTCCCCGTGCTCCCTCCGCCTGCGAGATAAAACAAGTGTCTGCCAGAACATATGCAGATATCCCAATCATACCCAGAATATTTTGGGAAATATATCTGGCAAATTTTCTTTCTACACCAAAACGTTCCATCGCATGCATTCCTTTACCGATGGAGCTCGATGGTATGCGCAATCGAAGCGCTGCATCCGCCGTCCAGCTTCTCATTCTCCAAAACATGAACTCCCATCATTTTCTCCTTTTTCGATTTTATTTTTCCAGTCGTGCATAGCCGACCTTACATCCTCCATCATCTGCCCCATTTCTGCCATATATCGGTTGTCCGGCTCCGCGCGCTCCCAGAGGCGATAAGCCTTCTCCGCGAGGATCTCCTGCCGGCTGATCCGATTTCCTGCACAATAATCGAAATACAGGTCTGCATACAGGTCTGCCATCTGCCTCTTCAGATCATCCGGAACCGAATAAATGGAATTCATCACCTGGCTGCTGATGACGTTCTTCAGAAATTCCGGTCCTTTCTGATCAAATTCCAGTAAAAATGTATCCTCGCTCCCCTGCTCTCTGGCATAATCAGCCACCGGAACCGTCCGCGTATCAAAGATCATATCATCCGCTTCACTCCATGCCAGCACCCCGTACTGACACGGCGGGAGAGAATACGGACTCAGTACAATCTCCCAAATACTGCAGCTTTCCGGATCTGCTCCCGGCTCCGACAGATGCTTTTTGATCCGCTGCGCGTGCAGGTGACCGCTGATATAAAGCGGAGCCTCATAAGCTTCCAGCAGCTGCACCACCTCAGCCGCATTTTCCAGCGTACACTCTGTCGTATACAGACGACTTTCCGAAAGCAGGTTGTGATGAGCGGCCACCGTCACCTGAACCCCCTGCTGTTTCGCTGTCTTCAGCTGTTCCTCCATCCAATGCAGTGTTCCCTGATGAATGCGCCCGCTGACATGGCAGCGATCCTCATACCGGCAGGAATCCAGAAGCAAAAGCCAGTGCGTTTCGTCCAGCGCGTACAGATAGCTCAAAGACTCCTCATCCCGATTCAGCGCCTGATCATAACCAAATGCATGATAAATCTCATAAAATTCCTGTCCGCTCTCCAGATACACAGTCTCTTTCCGCTCACTGCCAAAGTATGTCGCTGCACTTTGATTCCCGATGTCATGGTTTCCCGGTATCACAAGTACCTGCACACCGCTTTCCTGCACCCGGTTCAGTTTCTGCGCCAGCATCTCATGATTCTCCCGCTCTCCGTTCAGTGTGATATCTCCTGTCAGGAGAAGCGCAGATGGCTTCAGGCGGATCGCCTCTTCCAGAAGCCCATCCACGATCTCGTCGCTGTATCGGCTGACTTTTCCGTCGTCATTCCCCATCATGGCCTGAAATGCGGCTCCATCGTCATGGGTTGTACGGCTCATATAATGAAGATCGGAAGCAAGCATCAGAGTCGGAGGTATATAAGGTTCTTCCTCCTCAGAAGGCGCTTCCGTCTCCTGACGCTCCTTTTTTTTCTGTTCTTTTTCTGTCCGATCTTTTTCTGTCAGACTGTTTTCGTCCCCTGTCGGCTCTTCGGATTCCTGTGTCAGTTCCTCCTCCCCTACAGTGTCCGGTTCTTCTCCTTCCCCCTTCGTTTCCTTTATGACTGCTGTATGTATCTCTTCATGACGTCCCCCTGCAATCCACCCCATCAGCAATACCATGGCAAGGCAGCCAAGGAGCAGAATGATATGCAGCCATATAATCAGCAATTTCTTAAACTTCATTCTGTCTGTCCTTTCAGTACGTACGCCATCATACCACATTTTGAAAAGAAATGCAAAAAAACGTTCCGACTGCCGGCACAAAATGCTATTATACCGACAGCGAAACGTTTGTTCCTCGCCGTATCATAGGGGTCGAAATACCTTTTATCCCCGACGTCTTGAAATCTCAGGCAGGCAGCTCCTAAAATGGAAGCTCTTTTCCCTGTTTTCTCCATTCATAGAATTCAGCTGTTGCTGCAAACAGTACGTCACCGGCCGAATTCAGTGCCGTCTCCACGGAGTCCTGAACGACACCGATAATAAATCCAACACCTACTACCTGCATGGCAATATCATTGCTGATACCAAACAGGGAGCATGCCATAGGAATCAGAAGCAAAGAACCTCCTGCCACACCGGAAGCGCCGCAGGCTGCCAGGGTCGCAAGAACGCAGAGTACAAATGCGGATGGGAAATCCACCGCGATTCCCAGAGTATTTGCTGCTGCCAGCGTCATGACTGCAATGGTAATGGCTGCACCATCCATGTTGATCGTAGCACCCAGCGGAATGGAGATCGAATAAATGTTTTTGTCCAGTCCCAGTTTCTCACAGAGCTGCATATTGACCGGGATATTGGCCGCAGAACTTCTTGTAAAGAATGCCGTTACACCACTTTCCCTCAGGCAGCGGAATACGAGAGGATACGGATTCTTTCTCAGCATCACAGATACGATCAACGGATTCACCACCAGCGCCACCGTCAGCATGCATCCTACCAGAACTGCGAGTAATTTCCCGTAATCTGCAAAGATGCTCAGTCCGCTCGTGGACACAGAACCAAATACCAGACCCAGAATTCCGATCGGGGCAAAGCTGATAATCCAGCGGACTGCACCGGAAACTGCATCAGCGACGTTGGTAAGAAAGTTTCTGGTCGTACTTGATGCCACTTCCCGAAGTGCAATTCCCAGGATAACGGCCCATGTCAGAATACCGATATAGTTCGCATTGATGATAGAAGTAACCGGATTCTGCACCATATTGGTAATCAGGGTTCTTAACACCTCCCAGATTCCGGATGGTGCCTCATTGCTTACCGCATCGGTCAGTTTCAATGTGACCGGAAATGCATAGCTTGCAAGCACTGAGATCAAAGAAGCTACCAGGGTTGTAAACATGTACAGGCAGATCACAGTGCGGAACTGCGGTCCGATATTCTTATTGGCATTGGTCAGTGCACTGATAATCAGTACAAATACCAGAATCGGTGCGATCGCCTTCAACGCACCCACAAATACATCTCCCAGAATCGAGATAAACGTTGCCTCTGGAACGGCAACACCAAGAACCGCGCCGATCACCAGTCCAACCGCAATCCGGATGATCAAAGACACACCGTTCCATTTCTGAAGCAAACTCTTCATGTGTAAGTCCTCATCTTTCGTTATTATTTTCGTTATCCGATATAGGCCCTGATCAAGCGGAAGGTATTTTCCACTCCATCCACATGACTTCTTTCATAGCCATGAGATGCAAATACCCCCGGACCGATCAGACCGTGGCGGACATCATTCCCTGCCCGGAGCGTTGCCTCAACATCAGAGCCATAAGCCGGATAGATATCAACGGCAAAATCAATTCCATTGGCCTTGGCAAGTTCGATCTGACGCTTCACCACGTCATAATTGTAAGGTCCTCCGGAATCCTTTGCACAGATGGAAACCTGTCGCTCCGTGCACTGAAGGCCTGTGCCGACACACCCCATATCCACAGACCATGCCTCTGTCACGCCTGCCGGAACCGGAGCGGAACCGCCATGGCCCACCTCTTCATAGATGGTAAAATGCAGATATACGTTTCTCCTGGTTTTGATATGTTCCTCTTTTATATACTTTGCATATCCCAGCAGAATCGAAGAGGAAAGCTTGTCATCCAGGAAACGGCTCTTGATATAGCCGGAATCTGTCACACGGAACCGCGGCTCGAAACATACATAATCCCCCGGCATAATCCCCAGAGCTTCTGCATCTGCTTTCGACTTCACATCTTCATCAAGGACAATCTCGATCGTATCCCAGTTTCTCTCTGTCACGGTATATTCCAGATTGACATGCTTCGACGGATTCACAAGCTGACAGGTTCCCTCATAGATGCCGTTGAATTTCGTGACAACCCGCACATTCTCTGTCTCCGCATTGGCCGGAAGCATGCCTCCGATATTCGTCATTTTCAAATGGCCGTTGGGTTTGATCTCATGCACCATGGCGCCAAGCGTATCACAATGTGCTTCCAGAAGGATCGCATCTGACGCATCTCCTCCTCCAAGATCAGCGATCACGCCTCCCTTTACCGTTCTGTGTGCCGTACAGCCCAGTCTTTTCAGTTCCTCCAGCAGATATTCGGTGACATGATATCCATATCCGGACGGGCTGTCAATAGAGATCAGTTTTCTCGCCTGCTCCACCATATAGTTTACATAGTTTCTGTTTTCTTCCAGCATAGTCTTTTTCTCTTTTCTGTAGAATTCTAAATACTTACCCTTATTATACAGCAGGAAACTGACAGCCACAAGCAGAACCAGTAAAATCGATAGGGTTTTATTCCTTCATTTTCGGCCGGAACAGGCACGCTCCCAGATATCCGAACACCAACGCCCCGGCAATTCCGGCTGAACTTGCAGTCAGCCCTCCCTTAAAAATTCCAAGTACCCCGTCTTCTCCGATGCCTTTGGCCACTCCCTTCCAGAGTGTGTTTCCGAATCCCAGAAGCGGCACACCGGCTCCCGCTCCCGCCCACTGGGCAAATGGCTCATACAACCCCAGAAAACCAAGAACCGCGCCGCTCACGACCAGAAGCACCATCACCCGCCCCGGCATCAGTTTCGTCCGATCCAGCAGGATCTGCACCAGTGCGCAGATCACGCCTCCTGTCAAAAATGCTTTCACAAACTCCATCATTTCGTCCGGTCACCTCCACATTCCAGGATCACAGCATGTGCAATGCACGGAATGCTCTGCCCTTCATTGTAACTGACCGTAGAAAGAAGCGCTCCGGTCGGCACAAACAGGATCCGATGCCAGGTGCCGTCAAGAAGCCTCGGTAAAATATGACAACATAACGTTACCGCCGCACAGCCGCAGCCGCTTCCGCCGGAATGTGTATCCTGCTTTTCCTTGTCGAAGATCATCAGACCACAGTCCATGTGCTTTTCAGACAGATCGTGTCCCTTACTCTTCATGAAATCCAGTAGAATTTTCTGTCCCACCTCACCCAGATCTCCGGTGATAACCTGGTCATACCAGGACTCGTCCACGCCAAAATCTTCAAAATTCTGCATGATCGTATCCCATGCGGCCGGAGCCATCGCTGCCCCCATATTCATGGAATCCTTCGTGCCCAGATCTACCATTTTCCCTGTGGTAATCCCTCTGACACGTACCTGATTTTCACTTCCCTTTGCAGAAAGAACCACAGCACCGCACCCGGTCACCGTCCAGGCGGCACACTGCGGTCTCTGGTTCCCATAGGCCAGAGGAAAGCGAAACTGCTTTTCCGCAGTCGCATAGTGGCTGGATGCCATTGCAAGCACCTGATCCGCATGGCCGGCATCAATACACATGGAGCCAAGACTCATGGCCTCCCCCATGGTTGAACAGGCACCATAAAGTCCGAACAGCGGAATTTCCAGATCCACTGTACCAAAGGACGTTGCAATCAGCTGACCCAGAAGATCTCCGGCAAACAGATAACGGATATCCCGTCGGTGAATCCCGCCCTTCTCCAGCGCCAGATCCGCCGTCTGCTTCTGCATGGCGCTCTCTGCCTGTTCCCAGTTTGATGCGCCAAACATGGGATCCTGCTCGATCATATCCATCTGCTGCCCTAAAGGACCTTCGCCTTCTTTCTTCCCGGCAATCGACGCCATCGCAGTGATATAAGCCGGATGTTCAAACAATAGACTGGCTTTACCCTTTTGCATTTGAAACTCCATCCTTTCCGGTTTTCAAACCAAAGTATTCGTCAGTCTTACTATGCACGATTTTTCTGCTTTTATTCCTTCCACCATTCCTGCGGTATGCAATCCCGCTCGATCAGACAGTTTCGCTCATGCCGCAGAATTTTTCCAACCACCTCAAACATGCCTTCCGCATCACAAAGAATACAGTCCGCATCTCCAAATTTCACATTTTTCGTCACTCCGGTTCCCTCAAATGCCTCGATCAGCTTATCATATGCTTCGGATATATGCGGTGTCGTCGGATTATAATGACGATGCACGGCAACCGGCTTCAGGCTGCCATCCGGCATGCGAATCTGGAATAAAACCGGCTCTGCAGTCAGACGCTCCGGCACCTCATATACTTCCTCTACACTATGTATAAATGTATTGCGGATATGCGTCACTCCGACCAAAAGAATCTTTGCACGGATCTTGCGCAGACGATCCCAGCAGCCACCGGGAGTACATGGAGTCGTACAGTGCTCCTCACCCGCAATGTACGCTCCCGCATGCTGCCCAAAAGCCGCTATACTGTGCGTCGGATGCAGGGAACGCACCACTCCCTTCCGCTTCAGAAACAGGTTCGGAATGATACCGACACAGGCCGGTTCTGATGCCGGGTCAAAGACGGAATACTCCGCACTCATCTGTGCCCAGGTATGCGCCGGTGTCATAAACAGCCCCTCTGAAAAATATTCCATAAACGCGTCGATTACCGTATCGGCACCGCCCTCCACATCTCCGACGGACTTCATGGAGGAATGTACCATGACCGCATCTGTCGGCTCCATCCCCATCATTTTCAAATCCTGTTTCAGTTGTTCTTTGTTAAATGGCATGATGATAACCCCCATCTGATTTTTCTTCATTTTCTACACTGTATCATAAGGAATAGAGAAAGTAAAGGGGGCGCACTCCGGCGCCCCCTGTGTTCCACGTTACCGAAAACTTCCGGTACCTTCTCCCAGACTGTTCACATATTGTTCCATTGCTTCTCTGCTGTGCATGTGACGACTCTTCTCCACCGCAGCTTCCTTCATGGAATCACTCATATTAGAGAATGCTTCCATTGCTTTTTCATTGGCTGCCAGGGACAGGCCAAAACCGATCGGAAGATCCCCGCCCTGACCGATATTCCATTTGTTGTCCATAAAATTACCTCTTGATTTCTGTGTTTATCGAGGTTAGTATCTGCCATAAGTGCGAATTCCATACATACGAAACCACTCTCGCTCCACTGTCCTGCTCTCACCACCCTATTTTTGTTACATCTGAAAAATCCCCATCATCCCCCCGATCCAGTAAATCAACCCCAGCACCCAGCTGGTAAAAATCCCATATAAAATCACCGGTCCGGCAATTGTAAAAATTTTACAGCCAATTCCAAACACCTGGCCCTCCGAATGAGTCAATATAGGACCAAAAAAAAATCAACCGAAAATCGAAAATATACAAAATTTTAAAATTTTTTTCGATTTTCGGTTATTTTTTATGCGCTCATATCTGCTTTTTCCCGAAAAACCTGTTCGTAGGCAT
>JALFHZ010000188.1 GCA_022776445.1 Lachnospiraceae bacterium | reverse complement strand
CAAAGTGCTCGTAGTCGGTCGTATTTTCCTCTGCAAATGGTGCTGCAGTGGTGGGAACCGGTGTTTCTGATCGGGTTCGGCATCCGCTCAGCAGACTCACGGAGAGCAGAACGAGGACCAGAATCGTGCTGTAAATCTGTTTTCTAAACGTACGCATAAAATCCTCCTTGGTGTTCCTAATTATATAATATATTTCCGGAAAACACAACTTATGTAGGATTTCTTGAGTTTTTGGCAAGACTGTGTTATAGTTTTTTGAGATACAACTATACTCATTTGTAATTTGGAGGAAAATGACTCATGTGTCAGAACAAAAACTGTAACTGCAAGAAACCATATTATATTACCACAGCAATTGCCTATACATCCGGCAAGCCGCACATCGGCAATACCTATGAGATCGTGCTGGCAGACAGCATTGCCAGATATAAGCGCGAACAGGGTTATGATGTACGCTTCCAGACCGGTACCGACGAGCATGGACAGAAGATCGAACTGAAGGCACAGGATGCAGGCGTAACTCCGCAGGAGTTTGTAGACGGCGTAGCATCTCAGATTAAAACGATCTGGGATATGATGAATACTTCTTATGATAAGTTTATTCGCACCACAGATAAGGATCACGAGGCTCAGGTTCAGAAGATTTTCAAGAAGCTGTATGATCAGGGCGATATTTACAAAGGATATTATGAGGGAATGTACTGTACGCCGTGTGAGTCTTTCTTCACGGAATCTCAGCTGGTAGATGGCAAGTGTCCGGACTGCGGACGTGAGGTGCAGCCGGCGAAGGAAGAGGCGTATTTCTTTAAGATGAGCAAGTATGCCGATCGTCTGATCGCCTATATCAATGAGCATCCGGAGTTCATTCAGCCGGTATCCCGCAAGAATGAGATGATGAACAACTTCCTGCTTCCGGGTCTGCAGGATCTGTGCGTTTCCAGAACCTCTTTCAAATGGGGTATCCCGGTGATCTTTGATCCGAAGCACGTGACTTATGTATGGCTGGATGCACTGACCAACTACATCACCGGCCTTGGCTATGACTGTGACGGCAACCATGGCGAGCTGTTTGAGAAATACTGGCCGGCAGATCTGCATCTGATCGGTAAGGATATCATCCGCTTCCATACGATTTACTGGCCGATCTTCCTGATGGCTCTGGATCTTCCGCTTCCGAAGCAGGTATTCGGACATCCGTGGCTGCTGCAGGGTGACGGCAAGATGAGCAAGTCCAAGGGCAATGTGCTCTATGCGGATACGCTTGTGGATTTCTTCGGCGTGGATGCGGTTCGTTATTTTGTACTGCATGAGATGCCGTTTGACAATGACGGCGTGATTTCCTGGGAGCTGATGGTAGAGCGTATGAACTCCGATCTGGCAAATATCCTGGGCAATCTGGTCAACCGTACTATTTCCATGACCAACAAGTATTTTGGCGGGGAAGTGAAGAACGGCGGTGTCGCGGATGCAGTGGACGAGGATCTGAAAAAGGTTGTTCTGGAATCTGTAAAGAAGGCAGATGCGAAGATGAATGAGCTGCGTGTGGCAGATGCACTCAGCGAGATTTTCAACATCTTCCGCCGCTGCAACAAATCTAGCGATGAGACCATGCCGTGGGCCCTGGCAAAGGATGAGGCGCAGAAAGACCGTCTGGCAACGGTTTTGTACAACCTGGTGGAGGCGATCACCATCGGTGCATCTCTGCTGGAGTCCTTCATGCCGGATACGTCCGCGAAGATTCTGGCTCAGCTGAACGCGCAGAAGAGAACGCTGGATCAGATGGATACCTTTGGCCTGTATCCGTCAGGCAATAAGGTGACTGACAAGCCGGAGATTCTGTTTGCACGTATGAATATCAAGGAAGTTCTGGAAAAGGTTGAAGCCATGCATGCGGCACAGGCAGCGGAAACCGGTGAGGCACCGGAAGAGGAAGCAGCACAGGAGGAGTCTGTGATCGATATCGAGGCAAAACCGGAGATTGAATACGAGGATTTTGCAAAGCTGCAGTTCCAGGTGGGCGAGATCATTGCCTGCGAAGCTGTGAAGAAGTCCAAGAAGCTGCTTTGCTCTCAGGTTAAGATCGGAAGTCAGGTGAAGCAGATCGTCAGCGGTATCAAGGCACACTATTCACCGGAAGAGATGGTCGGCAAGAAGGTTATGGTTGTTGTAAACTTAAAGCCTGCAAAGCTGGCCGGTGTACTGTCGGAGGGTATGCTGCTCTGTGCAGAGGACGCGGACGGCAATCTGTCTCTGATGGTTCCGGAGAAGAAGATGCCGGCAGGTGCAGAAATCTGCTAAGATGAACGTATGACAAACGAACGTGGATTAAACGGCAATCAGTTAAAGCTGATTGCCGTTGTCAGTATGCTGCTTGATCATATCGGCGTGATTCTGGCGGACGGAGAGCTGTATGATTTGCTGCGTATCCTTGGGCGGTCGGCGTTTCCGATCTATGCGTTTCTGTTGGTGGAGGGATTTTTTCACACCGGGAGCTGGAAGAAGTATGCGCTGCGTCTGGGTGTGTTTGCGGGAATGTCGGAGTGTTTTTATGATCTGGCACTGACGGGACATCCGGTGGACTGGAGATGCCAGAATGTTTTTCTGACGCTGCTTCTGGGACTTTTGATGATGCAGGTACTGTCATGGCTGCGGTCTTGGATGCCCGGGCCGGCCGGATTGTACATGCAGCTTGCGGTGATCATCGGATTTTGCGGGATTGCCTGGCTGATGAAGACCGATTACAGTTATAGCGGAATCATGCTGATTGCGATTTTTTACTGGTTTTATGGTGACCGGAGGAACAGCTGCATGGTGGGCCTGCTGTGGATGGCCGTTATGGAGACGCCGATGCTACGGGTTCTGGGACTTGCTGCCGGATTTCTGATGATATATGCTTACAATGGAACGCGGGGACGATGGAACGGCAGATGGTTTTTTTATCTGTTCTATCCGGTGCATCTGATGATTCTGGAGCTGATTGCGTTCCTTTGGATCTGAAGCGAAGGAGATGGATCATGATTTTTGATACACATGCCCATTATGATGATGAGGCATTTAACGAGGATCGGGATGAGCTTTTAAGAAGCCTTCCGGAACATGGAATTGAAGCCGTGGTCAATGTCGGCGCCAGCATTCAGACAACGAAGAATACGCTGGAACTGATGAAATGCTATCCGTTTGTATATGGTGCGGTCGGTGTGCATCCCAATGAGACGGCAGAACTCAATGAGCATTTGATGGACTGGCTGAAGCATGTAGCCGGTGAGGAAAAGGTGGTTGCGATCGGTGAGATCGGTCTGGATTATTACTGGAATGAGCCGGAGCCGGAGGTGCAGAAACACTGGTTCGTACGGCAGCTGAATCTGGCGCGAGAGGTCGGACTTCCGATCATCGTGCACAGCCGGGACGCGGCGAAGGACACCCTGGACATCATCAGGGCGGAGAAGGCCGGTGAGCTGGGCGGCGTGATTCACTGTTTTTCTTATAGTGTGGAGATGGCAAGAGAATACCTGAACATGGGATTTTTCCTGGGGATCGGCGGAGTCCTGACCTTTAACAATGCCAGAAAGCTGAAAGAAGTTGTGGATTATATGCCGATGGAACAGCTCGTGCTGGAGACGGACTGCCCGTATCTGTCCCCGGTACCGAATCGAGGCAAACGCAATTCCTCTCTGAATCTGCCTTATGTAGTGAAGGCGGTCAGCGAGATTAAGGGAATTCCGGAAGAAGAAGTGATTGCCGTGACCAGAGAGAATGCGAGACGGATGTACCGCCTCGGATGACAGAAGAATAGAGGAGGAATATGGTGCCGACACTGGGAAATCCAAAGAAAACGATTGAGATTATACAAAAATACGAATTTGCCTTTCAAAAAAAATTTGGGCAGAATTTTCTGATTGATACACATGTGCTGGATAAGATCATTGCGGCAGCAGGTGTCACGAAGGATGATATGGTGCTGGAGATCGGTCCGGGTATCGGTACGATGACCCAGTATCTGGCTGAGGCTGCCGGACAGGTGGTAGCAGTAGAGATCGATACCAATCTGATACCGATTCTGAAGGAAACGCTGCAGGAATATGACAATATTACGGTGATTAACGAGGACATCCTGAAGGTGGATATCAATCGGCTGGCGGAGGAATACAATGAGGGCCGGCCGATTAAGGTTGTGGCAAACCTTCCGTACTATATCACCACACCGATCATTATGGGGCTGTTTGAGAGTGGTGTGCCCATTGACAACATTACCGTGATGGTGCAGAAGGAAGTGGCAGATCGGATGCAGGAAGGTCCCGGGTCCAAGGATTACGGCGCGCTGTCTCTGGCAGTGCAGTATTATGCTGAGCCATACATTGTGGCAAATGTACCGCCGAACTGCTTTATTCCGCGGCCCAATGTGGGTTCTGCTGTGATCCGTTTGACCAGACACCGGAAGCCGCCGGTGGAGGTGCAGGATCCGGCGCTGATGTTTCGTCTGATTCGTGCTTCCTTTAACCAGCGGAGAAAAACGCTTCAGAACGGTCTGAACAACTCGCCGGAGATTGCTTATCCGAAAGAACGGATTATTGCGGCGATTGAGAGTCTTGGGGTACCGGCGACGGTGCGTGGGGAAGCGCTGACGCTGGAGCAGTTTGCGCAGCTGGCGAATTATTTTACTGAAAATGCATGAAAAAATACCTCCCGGAATGCGTGAAGAAAGTCACCGTTCCGGGAGGTATTGCTATGTTCGTGTTTTACAGATCACACTGAGACAGGGCAGCTTCGTCAGCTACAACCGTGCAGTCCGGATGCAGCTGCAGAATGGAAGCCGGTACATGAGGGGTAACCGGTCCGAAGAATGCAGCCTTCATGATCGGAGCCTTGTCGGCACCGCTTGCGATCAGCAGAACCTTCTTGGCCTGCATGATGGTCTGGATGCCCATGGTATAAGCCTGCTTCGGAACGTCATCAATACTTGCGAAGAAACGTTTGTTGGCTTCAATGGTGCTTGCCTGCAGATCAACACAGTGGGTCAGTTTCGGACACTCGTCAGCCGGTTCGTTGAATCCGATGTGGCCGTTGTGTCCGATGCCGAGAAGCTGCAGATCGATGCCGCCTACGGATTCGATGATTGCATTGTATTTGGAACATGCGGTTTCACTGTCCGGCTCGGTACCGTCCGGCACATTGGTATTTGCCATGTCGATATTGATGTGTTTGAATAAGTTGTTGTACATGAAGTAGTAATAGCTCTGGTCATTATCTCTGGTGAGGCCCTTATACTCATCCAGATTGACGGATTTCACGTTTGAAAAATCCAGATCGCCTCTGTTGTACCAGTCAATCAGTTCCTTGTAGGTGCCGAGCGGTGAAGAACCGGTAGCCAGCCCCAGTACACAGTCAGGTTTCATAATCACCTGAGATGCAATGATATTGGCTGCCTTTCTGCTTAACTCGTCATAGTCCTTTGCTTTCATAATTTTCATTTCCCCAGATACCTCCGTTTTGAAAAAAATTTCCAAATTTATTGACAAATATAGGATAGCATTTTTAAGTCATAGATGCAATGGGTAAATCATACAATAGTGGTAACAGTTCGGGACAGGAGGTTCATATGTCTAATTATCGCAGGTTAATCTCATATATCTATGCTTATGAAGGAGGGGTGAAGGGAAAGAACATTGGTTTTGTAAAAATTGAAGTGAGAGGCGGACAGTGCCGAATCCATGTAAGTGTCAAGAAAATCTACGTGGGAAGTAATGATATTGGCGTTTATCTTCTGACACCTCAGACGGAGCTTTTGCTTGGGCGTATTTTTATCCGCGGAGGAGCAGGGGAATTTCGGATGAATTTCGACAGCAATAATATCGAGGGAAGCGGATGCAGCATGGAAGAATGTTATGGTCTGACAATTCATGATGTGGAGAGTACCTGGCAGTGCTATACAACGATCTGGGATGATGCTGTGACACAGGCGGCGGAAATAACGTTGGAAGATGTGACAGCAGAACAGGTACGGAAAAAGGAAGAAGAAACAAAGATGCAATTCCCAATTACAGAAGAAATTACGCGGGAGCTGGAGGCGGAGGAGTTGGCGCAGAAGCCGGAGCAGGCGCCGCAGGCCGCTGTTCTTCCGGAAGAGCAGACAGTACCGGAAGAGCAGACAGTACCGGAAGAGCAGACGATTCCGGAAGAGAAGACGGTACCGGAAGAGCAGACGATTCCGAAAGAGCAGACAGTACCGGAAGAACAGACGGTACCGGAGAATCAGACGGTTTCGGAAGAGAAGGTGGTTTCGGAGAACCAGGAAGTTCACCGGGAGCAGGCGAGTCATGTCGGTCCGGAGGATCCGGCCAGGCTGCTGGAGCTGGATCGCCTGGAAAAAGAAGAGCAGAATCAGAACCGCCTCTGGAACCAGCTTCAGCGCCGTTATGCGAAGGTGCTTGCGTTCAATTATGATAAAGGCTGTGAGATTCTGGCAATTAAGCCGCAGGACATTGGACTGCTTCCAAGGGAAATCTGGGTTTATGGGAACAACAGCTTCCTGCTGCACGGGTATTATAATTACCGTCATCTGATTCTGGCAAAACTGAATAATCCGGAAGGCAGTCCGCGTTATCTCCTTGGGGTTCCGGGCCACTATTTCAGTAATGAGAAGTACATGGCATCCATGTTTGGATTTCCGCACTTTGTTCTTGCCAGAAAGCAGCCGGAAGAGGACGGAAGATTTGGGTACTGGTATACGGATATCCGTCTGTAGTTTTGTATTTTCATTTCCAGAGATATCGTTTATACTGTTGTATATCAAAAAGAAAATGGAATACGTTTTATGAAGAAAATTATGATGACAACAGAAGAACGATA
Source organism: Lachnospiraceae bacterium (assembly GCA_022776445.1). Lineage (GTDB taxonomy): Bacteria > Bacillota > Clostridia > Lachnospirales > Lachnospiraceae > Brotaphodocola. The sequence continues at coordinate 4,515 of JALFHZ010000188.1, read as the reverse complement.
TATGAAAGAAGCGATCCGTCAGGCGAAGAAGGCGGCGGCGATTGGAGAAGTTCCGATCGGATGTGTCATTGAATATCAGGGGGAGATTATAGGACGGGGATATAACCGGAGAATGGCGGACCATACGGTTCTGGCACATGCGGAAATCATTGCTATCCGCAAGGCCTGCAAAAAGATGGGGGACTGGAGACTGGAAGGCTGTACCATGTACATAACACTGGAGCCCTGCCCGATGTGCGCCGGCGCTATTGTGCAGGCGAGAATCCCGAAGGTGGTGATAGGAAGCATGAACCCAAAGGCCGGATGCGCCGGCTCTGTGCTGGACATGCTTCATGAAGAAGGATTCAATCATCAGGTGGAGACAACGATCGGTGTGCTGGGTGAGAACTGCTCTGCCATGCTGTCGGAATTTTTTCGTGATTTGAGGGCGAAGAAAAAGAAGCAGAAGGAGCTGCAGAAAGCACAGCAGGCATTGTTATCCGATGACTCGTCGATAGAGTCGACAGACGAGAATGCCGGTGGAAATGGTGAAAAAGATCTCCAGAGCGCTGCTGATGATTCCGGCCAGAACAAGGAGGAATAGCGAGCCGTATGTGATGGCAGCCATTCCGGCGATAAAAGGAGAGAAGGTTTTGCGGTCTCTCTGACGCAGCCTCCAGATGATCAGGAACAGGGCTGCAACCAGGCAGACGGCGGAGAAAAATGCAAAGATCACGTGGAGTCTGGATTGACGCGGCAGTGTTTCCGGAAGATATGGGGTAGTGATGGAGAAAATATGAAGCAGAAGCGCGGCAGGAATCAGTCGGGCTCCGCGCAGCGGTTTTTCCATGCGCCGGACAATCCGGTGAAGACACACAAAAAAGTAGAGACCGACGATCAGACCCCAAAGAACGAAGAGCTTCTCCTGCCCGATCTGATTTCCGATCACGGAAAAGTTGGCGGTAAACCAGTTGCTGTCTGCCGCAAACAGAATGGTATAAAGCGGGAGAATCAGATAGGCGATCAGTTCCGGGAACATAAGTAAACCTCCATGCGAAAATCAATGCGGTAAATGTCGCTGCTATTATCAGTATGTCGGGAATTTTCCGGAACATGTATAGAAAAAACAAGTGATCTCTTGACAAAGTCCTTATGTTTAGGGTATACTGGACAGGCATTTCAGTAATATCCGAGATGCAGCACAAGAACATGTCATAAAGTTTCCGCGCAGCCGGGGAGATAGCGGTGCCCTGTATCTGCAATCCGCTCCAGCAGAGGTGATATCCCGCCTCGGGTACGGTCTTGCAGGGCTGCCCCTGGTAAGCGGCGTTGACGTTTGGGTCTTGCGCAACAGAACCTCATGAACCGTGTCAGGGCAGGAATGCAGCAGCACTAAGTGGGTCCTTCTGTGTGCCGCAAGGGTGCCTGGACCGAGCTGGCTGCCAGGGTAACGCCTGTGAGCCGTATTCAAAGCGGGATGCGCGGATTTAATATTTAGATCATTCAGAGGAACTGCAGCAAAAAGCGGCAGTTCTTTTTGTATATATCCCATGGACAAATCTGGGGGCGTTGTATTATAATATCAAAATGGGTGTATTATAGCCTTATCATGAAACAGTAAAGTGAATTCATTAGGAAGAGAGGGATATCTTCTATGAGAATTGGAATGTTGACGAGCGGCGGGGACTGCCAGGCACTGAATGCAACGATGCGCGGTGTGGCAAAGGCCCTGTATAAAATGTATGAAGATGTTGAAATCGTAGGATTTGAAGATGGTTATAAAGGTTTGATTTATGCGGACTATCATATCATGAAGCCTTCGGATTTTTCCGGTATCCTGACGAAAGGCGGCACCATTCTCGGTACTTCCAGACAGCCGTTTAAGCAGATGCGGGTTCCGGATGAGTCCGGTCTGGATAAAGTTGAAGCAATGAAACATACTTACAGAAAGCTGAAACTGGAGTGTCTGGTGGTTCTGGGCGGCAACGGCAGTCAGAAGACCGCGAATCTCCTGAGAGAGGAGGGGCTGAATATCGTATCTCTGCCGAAGACGATTGACAATGACCTCTGGGGAACGGACATGACCTTTGGCTTTCAGAGTGCGGTGAATATTGCGACCAATGCCATCGACTGCATTCATACGACAGCTGCTTCGCATGGACGTGTATTTATTGTAGAGGTTATGGGACATAAGGTGGGATGGCTGACGCTGCATGCCGGTCTGGCAGGCGGCGCGGATATCATTCTGCTTCCGGAGATTCCGTATGATCTGGATGTGATTGTTGAGGCGCTGAAGGAGAGAAACCGCCAGGGCAAGCGTTTTTCAATTCTGGCAGTGGCAGAGGGCGCAATTTCCAAAGAAGATGCCGCACTGAGCAAGAAAGAACTGAAAGAAAAGAAGAAAAACAGTGTAAGCTATCCGTCGATTGCTTATGAGATCGGGGCACAGATTACGGAGCGTACCGGCCAGGAGGTTCGCGTAACGGTTCCGGGACATATGCAGCGGGGCGGTGAGCCGTGTGCTTACGACCGTGTGCTTGCAACCCGCCTGGGTGCGGCAGCGGCCAAACTGATTCAGGAAAAGAAATATGGTTACATGGTAGCAGTGAAGAATGACGAGATTACCTCTGTTCCGTTGGAAGAAGTGGCAGGCAGACTGAAGATGGTGGATCCGAACTGCTCCGTCATTCAGGAAGCGAAGCTGATCGGCATCAGCTTTGGCGATGAATAAACGATAAACCGGCAGCAAGGAGTTGAAACTTCATGTCATACACCGCACTGTATCGTAAATGGCGTCCTTCTGCATTTCAGGATGTAAAAGGGCAGGATCCGATTGTGCAGACATTAAAAAACCAGATTACGACCGGGCGGATCGGTCATGCTTATCTGTTCTGCGGCACACGCGGAACCGGTAAGACGAGCATTGCCAAGATCTTTGCCCGGGCGGTGAATTGTGAGCATCCGACAGACGGAAGTCCGTGCAATGCATGCGATACCTGCAGGAATATATTAAATAACCGTTCCATGAATGTGGTTGAGATCGATGCGGCATCCAATAACGGTGTTGAGAATATCCGAGAGATTCGGGAACAGGTGCAGTATCCGCCGACGGAAGGAAAGTATCGGGTGTATATCATCGATGAGGTGCATATGCTTTCTACGGGGGCGTTTAATGCCCTTTTAAAGACGCTGGAGGAGCCGCCGTCCTATGTGATTTTTATTCTTGCAACCACCGAGGTTCACAAGATTCCGATCACGGTACTGTCCCGCTGTCAGCGGTACGATTTTAAACGAATTACCATTGAAACCATTTTCAGCCGCCTGAAAGAACTGACGACCGCAGAGCAGATTCAGGCGGAGGACCGGGCACTGACCTATGTGGCAAAAGCGGCAGACGGTTCCATGCGTGATGCTCTGAGTCTTCTGGATCAGTGTGTGGCGTTTCATTATGGAACTCTGCTAACCTATGACAATGTTCTGGAGGTGCTGGGAGCGGTGGATTCCAGCGTATTCAGTGAGCTACTCCGTGCGGTCATTGCCGGCCAGACGGCCGAATGCATCCACATGCTGGAGGAGATGGTTATCCAGGGCAGAGAACTTGGACAGTTTGTGACGGATTTCATCTGGTATCTGCGCAACCTGCTTGTACTGAAAACGGCAGATGATGCGGAGACGATGCTGGAGATGTCGGAGGATAATCTGAAACAGCTTCGGGAAGAGACGAGGATGATTGATGAGGAGACGCTGATGCGCTATATTCGTGTCTTTTCCGAGCTTTCCAATCAGCTGCGCTATGCCAGCCAGAAACGTGTTCTGATTGAGGTGGCTCTGATCAAGCTTACCCGGCCGCAGATGGAGCACAATCTGGATTCGATCATTCAGCGTCTGAATGAGATTGAAGCGCGTCTGGAGGAGAGACCGGCCATTCAGCCGGAGATGATGCAGCAGCTGGTGGCGCAGATGAACAGCGCAGGAGCAGGTGCATCCGGCAGCATATCAGGGACAGGGATGCCGGGAGCAGAAGCGGCAGAACCGCCGCAGAAGATGGCGATACCAAAAGCTCAGCTGGAGGATCTGAATCTGATCCGTCAGGACTGGGGGAAAATTATCCGGGATCTTGGCGGCGCGATCCGGCCGAGTTTCCGTGATACGGTACTGGAACCGAGCGGTGACAGCTGTCTCTGTATCGTATTTTCCAGTCAGGAGAATTATGCAATCGGCAGCAGACCGACCGTGCTGGGTGAGTTGGAGAAATATGTGGAAGAGCAGTACGGCAAGGAGATGTATTTTAAGGCGCGCCTGCGAAATGCCGGTGAACGTCTGAATACGATTTATGTCAGTGACGAAGAATTGAAACAGGCAATCCATATGGAGATCAGTATGGAAGATTGATAAAACGCAGAACAGGAGGAAAGAAACGTGGCAAAACGTGGTGGATTCCCGGGTGGTATGCCGGGTAATATGAATAATCTGATGAAACAGGCGCAGAAGATGCAGCGCCAGATGGAGGAGACAAGCAAGGAACTGGAGGCAAAA
>JALFHZ010000156.1 GCA_022776445.1 Lachnospiraceae bacterium | reverse complement strand
TGGTGGACATGATCAACAATTTGATTATTAACATTTTTGCGGCAGTGTCTACCGGCGGGGCGGTCGTGGCATCTCAGTATCTGGGACATAAAGAGCGGGAGAAGGCATGCGAGGCGGCAGATCAGCTTTTGATGATCACGGCTCTGATTGCACTGGCGATCATGGGACTTGCAATTGGTCTGCGCCGGGGAGTGCTGGAACTGCTTTATCATGGGATTGAACCGGATGTGATGCAGAATGCTCTGATTTATCTGGTGATTTCTGCGTTGTCTTATCCGTTTCTGGCGGTATATAATTCCTGCGCGGCATTATTTCGCTCTATGGGCAATTCCAAAATTTCCATGCAGGTATCGGTGATTATGAATCTGATCAATGTGGTTGGAAATTACTGCTTTATCTTCCTGCTGCAGTGGGGGGTGGCCGGAGCCGCGCTGGCATCGCTGATTGGCCGTGCCGCAGCATGTTTGATCCTGTATGTGCGGCTTCATAATCCAAAACTGGAGATCCGCACCGGAACGCATCCGTTCCATGCCAATGGGAAGATGATTCATCGGATTCTTTATATCGGGATACCGGGCGGCATTGAAAACAGCATCTTTCAGCTGGGGCGTGTGCTGGTAGTCAGCATCATTGCAACCTTCGGCACCGTCCAGATTGCGGCGAATGCCGTTGCGAATAACCTGGACGGTATGGGGATTCTGCCTGGGCAGGCCATGAACCTGGCAATGATTACGGTGATTGGACAGTGTGTGGGTGCGTATGATTTTGAACAGGCAGAGTATTATGCGAAAAAGCTGTTGAAAATTGCTTATCTGATCGGAGGAATATGCTGCCTGTCGGTAATTCTGACGATGCCGCTGACGCTGCGGCTGTATGGACTGTCTGAGGAGACACTGAAGCTGGCGGCGATTCTGGTGCTGATTCATGACGGCTGCGCCATTTTTCTGTGGCCGGTGTCGTTTACTCTGGCCAATGTGCTTCGGGCGGCGAATGATGTGCGCTTTCCGATGTGTGTTTCCATTGCTTCCATGCTGATTTTTCGTGTCGGACTGAGTTATCTGATTGCCGGAGGTCTGGGGCTGGGGGCAGTCGGTGTTTGGATAGCGATGGTTGCAGACTGGATTGTGCGCACGATTTTCTTTGTCACACGATACCACAGCGGGAAATGGAAAACATTTTATCAGCGGGAAGAGGCTTAGAATTTTACTGCCAAAGAGCAGAAACTGTGTATAAATCACGAGGAGGAGTTACATATGTATCGCGATGGAAAAATCTGGATTGGGAAATCCGGGGAAGAATCGGTATTCATTTATCCGAAGATGGCAAACCGGCACGGTCTGATTGCCGGGGCAACCGGTACCGGTAAGACAATTTCACTGAAGGTGCTGGCAGAGTCTTTCAGTGACTGTGGTGTACCGGTATTTCTGGCAGATGTCAAAGGGGATCTGGCCGGAATGTGTCGCCGTGGAACGGCAAATGAGAACCTGCAGAAACGAATTGATACCATGGAACTGATGCCGCATGGTTTCTGCTTCCGTTCCTATCCGTCGGTGTACTGGGATGTGTACGGGCAGAAGGGAATGCCGCTGCGCACGACAATTTCCGAGATGGGACCGCTTCTGCTGAGCAGAATCATGAACCTGACCGAGATTCAGACGGATGTACTGACTGTGGTGTTCAAAATCGCGGATGATGAGGGACTGCTCCTGCTTGACAGCAAGGATCTGAAGGCAATGCTGCAGTATGCCGGGGAACATGCGAAAGAGTATTCGCTGCAGTATGGTAATATTTCCAAACAGAGCCTGGGCGCGATTGTCCGGGCCGTTGTGGCGCTGGAGACGGAAGGTGGAGATCAGTTTTTTGGAGAACCGGCACTGAATATTCACGACTGGCTGACTACGGACTGTGATGGCCGGGGAACCATTCAGATTCTGGACTGTCAGAAACTGATCCAGAATCCGACCATGTATGCGACGTTTCTGCTGTGGATGATGTCGGAACTGTTTGAGTCTTTGCCGGAAGTGGGAGATCGGGAAAAACCGAAGATGGTATTTTTCTTTGATGAGGCACATCTGCTGTTTGACACTGCTCCAAAGGCACTTCTTGGGAAGATTGAGCAGGTGGTGAAGCTGATTCGTTCCAAGGGCGTTGGTATTTATTTCATCACGCAGAATCCGAGAGATATTCCTGATGGCGTGTTGGGGCAGTTGGGTAACAAGATCCAGCATGCGCTGCATGCTTATACACCTGCGGAACAGAAAGCAGCGAAAGCAGCGGCAATGTCTTTCCGGGAAAACCCGGAATTTGACACGTTTGATACACTGACTTCTCTGGGAACCGGTGAGGCTCTCGTTTCTGTTCTGGATGAGAAAGGCGTTCCGACGGTTGTGAAGAAGTGCATGATTCTTCCGCCGCAGAGCCAGATGGGAGTGCTGGATGAGACCGCTCGCGACAGTGAGATCAAGGGAAGCCTGCTTTACGGCCGGTATGTGGAAATGATTGACCGGGATTCCGCTTATGAATTCCTGCAGCGCAAGATGGCGGCCGAGGAGGAGCAGGAGCAGAGGGAAGCAGAAGAAGCGGCGGCGGAGAAGCAGCGGCTGAAGGAAGCAGCAGCTGCAGAGAAACAGCGCCAGAGGGAAGCGGCGGCAGCGGAGAAGCAGAAAGAGAGGGAAGCAGCGGCAGAAGAGAAGAAACGCCTGAAAGAAGAAGAGACAGCAAGAAAACAGGCAGAGAAAGCGGCGGCTGCCAAAGAAAAGCAGATGAAATCTGCGGTAGGCAGAGTGGCCAGTTCAGCGGCCGGTACTCTGGGACGTGAGATCGGCAATTCCGTCGGACAACAGATCGGCGGAAGCTTCGGCAAACGTCTGGGCGGCAACGTGGGAGCGACTCTGGGTCGAGGGATTCTGAGTACGTTGTTTAAATTCTAAACATGAGGCGGTGCGGACTGGTGAATCACCAATCTGCGCCGCCTTTTCTGTATTGCGGCAGGTTTTATTTCTTTTCCATACCGCAGGCTGTACACATACCGGCTACAGCAGCCATGGACTGCTGGTCCTTTTGCATCATATCATAGAAACGGTAACCGCCGCTGATATTCCATGTGTTTGCACCGTTCTGCATCAGGATGCGCTGCGCGAGATAACCACGCAGTCCGATCTGGCAGGTGATATAGATATCCTTGGTGAAATCCAGTTCTCCGATCCGTTCCCTCAGGTTGTCCAGAGGTATATTGATGAATCCCGGCATCATGCCGCCGGCACACTCCTCGGGGGAGCGCACATCCAGTCGAATGGCATTTTCCGGAATCCGATCCAGATTTTCCACCGCAAATGGACGCATGCGTCCTTCGAGCACGTTGCTGATTACATAGCCTGCCATATTGACCGGGTCTTTGGCGGAGGAAAATGGAGGAGCATAGGACAGTTCCATCTCCTGCAGGTCGTAGCAGGTCATGTCGAAGCGGACAGCATTTGCCAGGTCGTCGATACGTTTGTCGACACCCTTGCTGCCGCCGACGATCTGGGCTCCCAAAATTCGTCCCGTTTCCGGATCGAACAGGGTTTTGATCGTCATCATCTCGCTGCCCGGATAATATCCCGCCTGAGATGCAGAGGTCGTGATGACCTTCTGGTATGGTTTTCCCTGTGCAGCCAGGCTTTCTTCTTTCTCACCTGTGACAGCGACTGTCATACCGAAGAATTTCATGATGGAAGTCCCCTGGCTTCCTTTATATGCGGTCTTTCTGCCGCACAGGTTGTCACCGACGATCCGTCCCTGCTTGTTTGCCGGGGATGCGAGCGGAATCAGAGTCCTTTTGTCGCTTACAATGTGAGTAACAGATACGGCATCACCCAGTGCGTAGACATCTTTTGCGGAAGTTTCCATGTATTCGTTTACGAGAATCTCTCCTTTTGGACCAAGTTCAATGCCGCTGTCTGTGAGAAAACCGGTGTCCGGGCGGACACCGATGCTGAGGATCACCATTTCGGCGGAGACTCTGGTTCCGTCACTTAAGATTACATGGCCTTCTTCTATGGAAGTGCAGGTCTGTCCAAGATACAGATCCATGCCCTGGGCGCGGATATAATTATGTACACCATGTGCCATATCCAGATCAATGGGAGGCATGACATGAGCGGCGCCCTCGATTACAGATACCTTGATTCCCTGTTTTGCCAGGTTCTCTGCCATTTCCAGCCCGATGAAGCCGGCGCCGATTACAGCACAGCAGGTTGGTTTGCGTTCTGTCACAAACCGGTGGATTGCGTAGGTATCCGGAATATTTCTCAAAGTAAATACATGATTTTTCTCGATACCGGGGATAGCCGGGCGAACCGGGGCAGCACCGGGGGAGAGTACCAGTTTGTCATAAGATTCCTCACAGATTTCTTCTCCATGCCGTATGGTCACGGTGTGTTTGTCCGTATGGACAGCGATTACTTCATGACCGGTGCGGACATCTACCTGAAAACGCTGGTGGAAGCGTTCCGGTGTCTGCAGCTGCAGAGCGGCCTTGTCAGTGATCACGCCGCCTACATAATAAGGTAGTCCACAGTTTGCATAGGAGATGTATGCTCCGCGTTCGAGCATGATAATCTCTGCAGCTTCGTCATTTCTGCGCAGACGGGCAGCGGTGCCTGCACCGCCCGCTACGCCGCCAACAATCACAACTTTCATTGAATTTCTCCTTTCGTATCAGTCCGCGATTACAGATAATGCGGGGTATTCGGGGTCAGAATCTCACAGCCGTCCTCTGTGATCAGAACCATATCTTCGATGTTGAAGCCGTTTACACCGTCAATGTAACACGGAACTTCCATCGCCAGAACCATACCTGCTTCCAGAGGTCGGGTTTCTGCTGCATTGATATATGGCGCTTCTGCAGTAGCGGGTCCCATGCTGATGGAATGTCCCTGATGTCCCCTGCGGTAGCATGGGAATGCTTCTTTTACATAATCGTAGGCTGTGTGGTACAGTTCATTGATTGGAAGACCCGGTTTTGCGGCTGCGATCATTCTGCGCTGGCCTTCGTATAGGCGGTCTTTTAATTTCAGCAGGGCCGGTTCTGCATTGCCGATGATCCATGCGCGGGAGGTGTCAGTGGTGTAAAAATCAAATTCTGCATTGACACCTGCGTCAAATTTGACTACATCGCCATCTTTTACAATGTTGTGTTCCGGAAGGGTCAGACGTGCACCGGCAGGACCGGTGGAAAACATGGACCAGGCGCTGGGAACACAGAAACCAGATTTTATAACATCTTCGCGGAAACAGTCAACCAGTTCTTTTTCAGAGATGCCGATCTTTACGATTTTACTCACTTCGGTGAAGCCGTGATCGGCAATGCGGCACAGGTCGCGGAACATTTGAATTTCTTCCGGAGTCTTGATGCTGCGCGCATAAACAAACAGGTCAGAAATATTGACAAATTCCGCTTCGGGAAATGTTTCCAGCAGCATATTATAGTAAGGAACCGGGAGGTAGTCCAGTTCGATGCCAACCCGTTTGTTGCACAGGTTACATTCTTTCATGAAAGCTATAAGTTTGTCCGTGGAGCTTTCCATCTTTGCCTTGTTCGGGACTGCGGCGCCTTCTGCGATTTCTGCCCAGGTTTTTAAACCTACCCAGGTGTCGTATGGGTCTACGACAAAATTTCGGCCAGCGGCTTTCATGCGGAATGTAGCAGCCTCAAAATCCATGGTGGTCAGATGGGTGGGAACCTTGTCATCAGAGCGCATGACAGCCAATGTAAATCCTGCCTGTCTGGAAACGGTGTGCTGATGACCGCCGAAACCGGTCACATAATGGAAGTTTTCCGGTGAGGAAACGATCGCTCCGTCCAGTCCTCTTTCACGAAGCAGTTCTTTGATACGATTTTCTTTTGGTTGCATAATCCTTCTCCTTTCTTTTAAGGAATGAGGGTGCCGCAGAAAGCCGCACCCTCAGTGTGTTTTAAGTATGGGTCAGTTACATTGCATAGAACATCGGTGACCCTGGTCCTAACGGCAGGCCGATCAGGTACCAGACAGCAAACAGGATGATCCAGCCTACCAGGAAGCACAGAGAGTATGGAAGCATGGTGGAGATAACACTTCCGATACCTGCCTTCTTGTCATATTTCTGGAAGAATGCCACAGTGAGTACGAAGAATGGCATCAGAGGAGCAATAATGTTGGTACTGGAGTCACCAATACGGTAAGCAACCTGAGTCAGTTCAGGTGAGAGGCCGAGGCGCATGAACATCGGGACGAAAATCGGTGCCATGATTGCCCATTTTGCAGAGTCAACAGCAATGAAAATGTTGATGAAAGCAGTAATGATAATGAAGCAGATGATCAGCGGCAGACCGGTAAAGCCTACAGATTGCAGGAAATTTGCACCGGATACGGAAATGATGGTACCCAGGTTGGAGTAGTTGAAGCAGGTGCTGAACTGAGCTGCGAAGAAGATCAGTACCATAAAGCTGGACAGACCGCTGATGGTTTTGTTCATCAGTGCCACAACGTCCTTATCGTTCTTGATTGAACCTGCGCCAATACCATAAGCAATACCAGGAAGCAGGAACAGAAGCATCATGAAGAAGATGATTCCGCTCATGAACGGAGAACTCAAAAATCCGTGAGTTTCCGGATTCCTTAAAAGGCCGTTGGTCGGAACTACCAAAGCCGTCATCAGGAAGATATACACCAGAGCGGTGATACCAGCCCAGCGCAGTCCCCGTTTCTCATGCTCGCCAATATCCTGAACTGCTTCAGCAGTATCCGGAACATAAGGTGTCAGACGAGGCTCAACGATTTTATCGGTTACGAAAGTACCGATTGCAGTGATCAGGAACGTGGATACGATCATAAAGTACCAGTTACATACCGGAAGAACATTGTAGTTCGGATCCAGCATATGGGCAGCCTGCGTGGACATGCCTGCAAACATCGGGTCATTGGTACCGATCAGCAGGTTTGCGCTCCATCCGCCGGATACGCCTGCAAATGCAGCAGCCAGACCGGCAATTGGGTGACGGCCAAATGCCATGAACAGGATGGCTCCTAACGGAACCAGAACCACATAACCGGTTGAAGAAGCAATGTTGGACATGATGCCCAGGAACACAACCACTGCGGTCAGGCATGCCTTTGGAGTGGAGGCTGCCACTTTGCGCAGGACTGCAGACATCAGACCGGTACCGTCAGCAACGCCGACACCGATCATGATTGTGAATACGGTTCCCAGTGCGAAGAAACCGGTAAAGCTGCTTACAACGGTGGTTACCAGGTGACGGATGCTGTCCGGAGACAGCAGACTTACAGCTACAACGGTCTGTTCCACGATCTGGCCTGAATGGCTGTCATAGCCGTCATAAGTTACCGATACTCCACAGGCCGCACAGATTGCGGATAATACGATGACGATTCCGGTAAGAATCAGGAAAATGGTTGCCGGGTTTGGAAGCGCATTGCCTACACGTTCTACGGTATCAAGCGCGCGGAGTATAAAACTCTTGTTTGTTTTTTCTTTTGTCATGCCTAATTCCCTCCAATTTTTAGTGGCTCTCCAGAGCGGTTTTTAACTGTCCCAGTGCTTTCGCAAGAACGCTGCGCGGACAGGCAGCATTGAGACGCATGTAACCGGACAGACTGCGTCCGAAAGACCATCCCTCATTGAGTCCGAGACCTGCTTTTTCAATCATTAATGCCCTTAGTTCTTCATTGCTCATGCCAAGTTCGCGGCAGTCCAGCCACACCAGATAGGTTGCATCCGGAACATTTGGTTTGATCTGCGGAATGTTCTCCTTGCAGTATGATTCGATGAAATCAAAATTTCCGGAAATATATTCCAGAAGCTGTTCCAGCCATTCTTCTCCCTCGTTGAACGCAGTTTCCATGGCAACGCTGCTGAATGCATTGTTGCGGTGGATGTCCAGATTGAACCAGAATCGGTCAAAACGGGCTTTCAGCTCCTGATTAGGGAAAATCGTTGCGGAAGCCTGAAGACCTGCCAGGTTGAAGGTTTTGGTTCCGGAGATGCAGCTGATGGTATGTGCTGCGATCTCAGGAGAAAGGGTTGCGGTTGGAATGTGCTTCTTCCCATGGAATATCAGGTCGGAATGGATCTCATCAGAGACAATCAGTACGTCATTGGCAATACAGATTTCACACAGTCTGACAAGCTCTTCCCTGGTCCATACGATACCCAGAGGATTGTGCGGACTGCACAGGAAAAATAGTTTGGCTTCCCTAGCCTTCCTTTCGAAGTCCTCATAATCCACGCTCCAGATATCGTTTTTCTCCTGCATCGGACATTCCAGTGCCTCGCGCCCCCAGCTTTCGGTCACATCATAGAATTCGGAATATACCGGTGTCAGGAACAGGACTTTATCTTCCGGTTCTGTAAAAATGTGAACGATGGAAGACAATGCAGGAACAACTCCCAGACTGAAACTGATCAGACTCTTGTCGATCTCCCAGCCATTGCGGCGCTTTTGCCAGCTGCAGACAGCCTCGTAGTAAGAATCAGGGCGGGAGGTATATCCCCAGATACCTTCCTCTGCGCGCTTCTTCAAGGCGTCGATGATGGGCTGTGCGGTTTTGAAGTCCATGTCTGCAATCCACAGCGGAATAACATTTCTGGTGCCGAATTTCTTCTGCACTTCGTCATACTTGGCTGAACGATTCTGGCTGCGGTCAATGAATTCGTCAAAATTGTATTGCATGCTCACTCCTCCATTCTCTGCTGCTTTCAGCAGCTGTTATTTGATGGAACAACCGGAATTCAGATTGGTTGTTCTGACCTGATATAGAGCAAGTTCCGTGCCAAGTTGAAAATGATTCGAAGAAAGCCGGATTTTCTTGTGTTTTCGTAGATACAATCCATATAAAAACAAAGAAAAATGGTCTAAATGGTACAAATGTTGCAATTGGTATGAATTAATTGGTTGATTTATGTTTTCCATGTTGTTCCCACAGAGCCCTACCGGCAGGCGTGATGCGGCTCCCTCCTCTGCCGCGGCTGATTTTAACCAGGCCGGATTCGGACATATCGGAAAGAATGCTTCGTATCTCTTTCTGAGAGAGCGGAAGATGCTTTTCTTTTGCTGCGGCAAGAATGGTTTCTCTCCCGATCAGCGCATCCTGTTCGGAAGCGAGATAGAGCTGTTCGAGTACGAACCAGAAGTCTTCCTTCGGATGCAGTTCGCCGGTATGTACCTGTGAAAGTCCTGCGGTTAACTCCTGGACTTCTGTTTTTTGACTGTTTTTCTGGGCCAGTGTCCGCATGAAGGTGGGCGGCAGAGAATCCAGCCTGACAATTTTCTCCCCTGTAAAGCTGAGATATTCCACTACGTTTCGCAGTTCCCGGATGTTGCCGGGCCAGCTGTAATGCAGAAGCGTGTGCCGAACTTGCTCGGACAGCTCAAAATTGCCATTTGTCTGGCTGCGGAACGTGTCCAGAAGCAGCAGGATATCGTCCCCACGCTCACGGAGCGGAGGAATCAGCGCGGGGAGTGCATTGAGGCGGTAGTAAAGGTCGCGGCGGAAACTTCCTTTTTCCACCATATTTTCCAGGATTTCATTGGTTGCAGCGACGATTCGTACATCGACGCAGATGATCTGATTGCCGCCTACGCGCATGATTTCTCCTTCCTGAAGCACGCGCAGCAGCTTCACCTGCATAGCCTGGCTCATGCCTTCTACTTCGTCCAGGAACAGAGTGCCCTTCTGGGCGAATTCAAACAGGCCAGGTCTTCCGCCTTTTTTGGCACCGGTAAATGCTCCTTCCTCGTATCCAAACAGCTCACTTTCCAGAAGGTTTTCGGGCATAGCAGCCACATTGATTGCAACAAACGGACCATCCTTACGGTGAGAAGCCTGATGGACAGCATGGGCAAACAACTCTTTGCCGGTTCCGGTCTCTCCGATCAGAAGAATTGGCGAGTCGGTGAGCGCCATTTTCTGAAGCAGTAATTTGGTCCGTTCGATGGCAGGTGAGTGGCCGATCACGTCATCAAAGTGATATTTGGCACGATAGCCTTTGTGGAGCAGTTGGCTGCGCAGCTCGTTCTGGCGGCGTTCCAGTTCGTTAAACCGCTGCAGGGTTGCGAAGGCTCCGATACATTCCCCATGCCGCATGACCGGAGCAACCGTCATATTGATGTTGGAAGAACCGATGCGGATCAGCTTTGGCGGCCGCATGGTTTTCTCCTGCATGCATAGATGAAACGGAATATAAGGGAAGGCCTGGGCGGCTTCCCGTCCGATACTGAGTTGGGGTTCCACACCCGTGATCTCACCGGCTTTCTGATTACATACAATAATTTCTCCTTTTTCATTGGCTCCGATCATACCCTCGTCCAGAAGCTCTACCAAAAGGTCGAAACGGCTTTCCAGCTTACGGGAACGGAGAAACATCTGCTCAAAACTGTAATTTTCGGCTGCCATGGATTTCATATAGGACTGGAACTGCTTGCTTTCCAGCAGATTTTCCAGTCCCAGCCGGATGGCAATCTCAATCATGGTGCTGGAAGCACAGGGGCGATGTCCAATGTTAATGATTTTTTTCATGCCTTTTGGAACATAAGAGACTTCATCCGGAGTAACGGCGATATCGATTTCCTCTGTCAGTCTGCTGATGTCAGGCCACACCTCTTGCCGGTAGCCGGCAAGAGTACGAGTCGTGCCGTCGAGATAAACCGTATCAGCTCCATAAGGAATAAAATGCAGCTGATTGACGCCAAGCTGTTCCAGCTGTGTGACGGCTTCCCGTGCCATCTGATGTGTGACATTGACAAAGAGCACAGAGGTGCCTTTCGGTATGGTTTTTAGGCGCTGGATTACATCCCTGGGATAAGTAACCTGAATTTCCACAACCTGACCGTCGGCCGGCACATACTGCCGGAGATCTTTCATTTCCTCAAATGCGTCCGTAGTAACCAGATAGAGGTCGGTTGTGCCGATTTTTTCTACGGATCGGTCCCCGGTACTGTAGGCACGAACCGCTACCTGTTCTCCGAACAGCTCCTGCACCTGCCGGGCATAATATCTGGCGGATCGTGGTATCAGGGTAATGACAGATATCTGTTTTTTCATGGGAGATTCCTTCCTGGTGAAATGTTTGAACCAATTAAAAGAAAAACTATAACCAATTAATAATATTGTATCAGAGTTGAGGAATCCGGGCAAGAGCAGCTGCCAAAGATATCAGGGTTGTTTCATGAAGACTATGTGCCAACGATTATTGCTTTCGGCAGTCTCAATCATGCTGCATATACCACTGAAGTGCATTGGTATACTTGCTTACTCTGAAAAAAAGCGCAAAT
>JALFHZ010000091.1 GCA_022776445.1 Lachnospiraceae bacterium | reverse complement strand
GCAGTGGGGGATGAGGGCGGATTTGCTCCGAGTCTGCGCAATGCAGAGGAGGTGCTGACCCATCTGGTGGATGCCATACATTTGAGTGGATATCAGCCGGGCAGAGATTTTCAGATTGCCATCGATGCAGCGGCCAGTGAGCTGTATGATGAGGAAGCGGGGCTCTATGTATTTCCGGGGGAAAGTAAAATGACCGGTATTTCGGTGCAGCGGAATGCTCAGGAGATGGTGGAGTATTTCCGCCGGCTTGTGGAAGGATTTCCGATCTGTTCCATTGAAGACGGACTGCAGGAAGAGGACTGGGATGGCTGGAAGCTGCTGACGAAAACTCTGGGCCATAAGGTGCAGCTGGTCGGGGATGATCTGTTTGTAACCAATACCAGAAGACTGGAGAAAGGAATTCAGGAACATGCGGCTAATGCAATCCTGATTAAAGTTAACCAGATCGGCACGCTGACGGAAAGTCTGGAGGCCATCGAGACAGCCAGACGTGCCGGATACAAAACGGTGATTTCCCATCGATCCGGTGAGACCGAGGATGCCTTTATCGCGGATCTGGCAGTGGCGGTGAACAGTGGTCAGATCAAAACCGGTGCGCCGTGCCGTTCAGAGCGCGTGGCGAAGTACAATCAGCTGCTCCGCATTGAGGAAGAACTGGGCGGAAAAAACGGATAAATGCTTGTATTTTCAGCAGAACTATGCTAAACTATCTGTGTTTGACTATTAGGAGGTGCAGTTGGATGCTGAAGATGATTTTATCCGTGATTTTCGTTCTTATATGTGTGGCTTTGACCGTAGTTGTATTACTTCAGGAGGGAAAATCCGCAGGACTTGGTTCCATCGCGGGTATGGCAGAGAGCTACTGGGGAAAGAATAAGGGACGTTCTATGGAAGGTAACCTTAGCAGATTCACAACATTTGCAGCGATTGCGTTTATGGTACTTGCGATTGTGATTAACGTACTGTAAAGATCAGGCACTCTTGGGAACAAGGGTGCTTTTTCAATATTCAGGAAAATTCAGGAAAAGGAGATTTATGACAGAGGAATTATTCAGGCAGAGAAAAGAAATGATGCTGGAGCTGATCCAGGATCCGACGTATGTCCCGATGAAGTTAAAGGAGCTTGCGATGCTTCTGAATGTGCCGCGGGAGCAGCGGGACGAACTGAAGGAAGTTATGGATGCGCTGGTGGCGGAGGGCAAGGTCGGCCTTTCCAAACGGGGCAAATACGGAAAACCCGAGGCGTTTGCTCTGGTTGGAACATTTACCGGCAATGCCAAAGGATTCGGGTTTGTGACAATTGAGGGTCAGGAACAGGATATTTTTATTCCGGCTGATAAAACCGGAGATGCGCTGCACGGGGACAAGGTACAGATTGTTGCTTCCGCCGCACGGACGGGACGCCGGGCGGAAGGCGCGGTTATTCGTGTGCTGGAGCGTGCCAACGAGACTCTGGTCGGATATTATCAGAAGAGTAAAAATTTCGGTTTTGTGATTCCGGACAATCAGAAGATCTCAGCCGACATTTTCATCCCGCAGGGGAAGGATATGGGCGCGGTGAACGGACATAAGGTCGTAGTGCGTCTGACGGACTACGGCGGGGAACGGCGCAATCCGGAGGGCGTGATTACGGAGATCATCGGTCATGTCAACGATCCGGGTACGGACATTCTTTCCATAGCCAAGGCGTATGGGCTTCCGGAAGAGTATCCGCCGGAGGTGATGCAGCAGGTAAGCCGGATTCCGGATGAGATTACGGGTGCCGATATGGCGGGGCGCCGGGATCTGCGCGGATGGCAGACGGTGACCATTGACGGTGAGGATGCCAAGGATCTGGATGATGCGATTACAATCAGCCGGGAGGATTACGGTTATAAGCTCGGAGTGCATATTGCGGATGTGAGCAATTATGTCACAGAAGGGAGCCCGCTGGATCAGGAAGCCCTGAAGCGGGGCACCAGCGTATACCTGGCAGACCGGGTGATCCCGATGCTGCCGCACAAGCTCTCCAATGGCATCTGTTCCTTGAATGCGGGGACAGACCGGCTGGCGCTGAGCTGTATCATGGAGATCGATCCGCAGGGCCGG
The DNA here is from genome assembly GCA_022776445.1 of Lachnospiraceae bacterium. GTDB lineage: Bacteria > Bacillota > Clostridia > Lachnospirales > Lachnospiraceae > Brotaphodocola. Next base: position 259 of record JALFHZ010000091.1, on the reverse strand, counting down.
GTGCAGGGACATGAGATCGTGGAGTCTGTGATCCGGGTGGACCGCCGAATGACCTATACGGCAGTCAATGCGATTGTCACTGAACGGGACGAGTCAGTGATGCAGGAGTACGAGGGCTTTGTGGAGATGTTTGACCTGATGAAGGAACTGGCAGATATTCTTCGCGAAAAGCGCCGCCAGAGAGGTTCCATTGACTTTGATTTCCCGGAAACCAAGGTGATTCTGGATGAGCGGGGAAGAGCTGTGGATATCCGCCCTT
>JALFHZ010000083.1 GCA_022776445.1 Lachnospiraceae bacterium | reverse complement strand
CCCCAGAAGGCCGGGAATCAAAAAATCGAACCAAGACCAGAGATTCGTCAGATCATTTTCACTCGGTGTACCGGTCATGGCAATCCGCATTCCGGACGGAATGCTTTTGATCCCCTTCGTCTGCTTCGTCCCCGGATTTTTGATTGCCTGTGCCTCATCCAGAATCAGGCACTCCCACTTCCGCTCCTGAAGCTTTGTCAGACGTGATGCCATTCCATAAGTTGTAATCGTCAAAAACGGGATTTCCTGCTCCAGCATACCGGCCAGAGAGGCCGAAGTTTTTCCATAGAGAACCTGAAAACCCATATCCGGTGCAAAACGCTCCGTCTCCTTCTGCCAGTTTCCCAACAGAGATGCCGGTACAATCAAAAGCACTTTGGCATTCGGATTCTGCCTGCGCAGGCGCTCCAGATAAGCCAGCACCTGCACCGTCTTTCCCAGACCCATGTCATCTGCAAGACATGCCCCAAAGCCCAACCGGCTCATATAATCCAGCCAGGTATAGCCCGTCTTCTGATATTTACGAAGCACAGCATGAAACGAACGCGGCGGCATCAGCGAGCGGATTCCGGAAGGCGTACGCAAATGCTGAAGCAGTTCCGACAGCCATGCTCCATTCGTCACCTGCGTTCCGACTGCCCCGGCATCCTCCTGTTTCGGTAGCTCCAGTTCCATCCGAAAAGCATCCTTCAATGACACAGCTCCCCGATACTGCTCCATCCGATCCAAAAGCCGCTTCAGCCTTTCATGATCCACCTCGATCCATTTGCCCTTCAGATAGGACAGCCCTTCCGTCTGACCAAGCAGCATCCGGATCTCGTCCTCCGTAAGCACCTCGCCATCCACCACCAGACTCGGTTTCATGGACACCAGCGCATCAAATCCCAGCATCGCAGGTTTCTCCTCACCCAGACTGACCGCCAACGACACCGACGATGTTTTCTTCCTCCACCAGTTGGGAATACGGCAGAGAATACCCGTCTGCTCAATCTGAGGAATATCCCGCAAAAACGCATAAGCCTCCTGCGCCGTCAACCGCAGCGGATGGAACATCTCCCCGCTCTCCATGAAACCGGAAATCAGGGCTGACACCTCCGCCGCCCGGTTCAGGCAGGACAACAGTTCCAGAAGCTTCTTCCGGTCACCGCCATATTCCGTAAGGGCATACTGCAGCGGTACATGACGGATCTTCCCCTTCTCCGTTCTGGTTGCATAGGTAGCCAGAAACGCAAACGGATAATCCCCCTCCTGCCGGTTCTCAACCAGATGAAAAAAGACCTGCTCCGGCACACGCAGATGCTGCCCCTGTTCCGCCAGATACATCTCCACGGTTCCCTCATAAGCGGTAATCTCTTCCGCAAAAATATGCCCCAGTTTATGAAACTGAAGCTGAATCCACTCTTTCGTAATATATTCCGAACCAACCACATAAGGAACCGCCCGCAGCAGCTGCTCCAACATATCCTGCGACAACGTCGGCTTCGCCTCCTGCCGCACCAGTTCCAGCTCCGGAATATCGGTCAATGCTCTGAAAAATGCATCCGCAACCTGATGCAGAAACCCTGCTGATGATCCCGCCGTTCCCGGAAGTGCTTCCAGTCCAAACTGATATAATGCACGCGCAGGATTCTCCTCAAACCGTCTCGCCCATTCTGAATCTGACGATTCCGAAACCATATCCGGATAAAACGAATCTCTGGTAAAGACAAACTGAAGGTTCTCCTTCTTTTCTGTACTCATGACAAATGCGTTCCTCCCTCAATCAACACTTGTTTTCCCTGAAAGGCAAATCCATAACAACGAATCCTATCTTCCGGAATCCCACGTTCCCTCAGGTTCACCGCATACTGCTTTTCCTCAATCTGCTTCAAAGCAGCATGCACCGTATCCTCCAGGCTTTCCTCTCTTCGCCTGTTTCTTACTTTAAATTCCAGAATCATCGCATCATCCAGGCTCGGATTCTTCGGTTCCAAAACCACATCATATCTCCCAAATCCACTCTCCAGATTCGATGTAATGAAATACCGGTTCTGTAAATCCACCACCAGTCCAAGAACAAATCCATGATAAAAACGCTCCGGTTCCTCTCCAGATGCCCTGTCACCTGTATCAAAATAGCTGAATGTCTTTAATGCCACTCGATTCATATATTCATTCATTGCATCTTGATCATCCAGAAGCAAAGCCTGAACAAAATCATGATAATCTCCCCCGGCATCACGGAACCAGGCACGCACCATATGATAAAACATGCGTTCTACCTCATAATTGGTCAAGGTCAATTCATACTCCGCCGTTTCTTCACGTTTCAGCAACTCTTCCCGGTCATAGTTCAAAACCTTCAGGTATCCGCTGGCCAAAAGCATACTCCAGATCGACGTATCATCATAATCAAGCTGGTTATAAACAATCTGCTCATCAATCGGCGTCCGTATACTCTCACCGCGAAGCAATGTCTCAAATGATTCCTTGACCCTGCGATTCCCCTCTCGCAGCAATTTTCCAACAAGACTATTGGAACTGGTGTTTGCCCAGTAGGCCGCGAACTTTCCCGTATCCAGGAAATTCAAGATGGACCATGGGTTATAAATATCTTTATGCTCTCCGAACGTAAAACCATCATACCAGTATTTTACCTGCTCCTTTTGCCCCTCATAACCATACTGCTCTAACGCATCAAACACTTCCTTCTCTGTAAAACCGAAGGATGATGCATATTCCTCTGAGGTTGTTGTCACCACTTTCAGATTATTCAGATCCGAAAATATGGACTCCTTGCTCACTCTCGTAATCCCTGTCATAATGGCCCGCTCCAACCATGGGTTTGTCTTGAACGTAGAATTAAACAAATTCCTGGTAAATCCCGTCAACTGCTCCCAGTAGCCATCTGCATAAGCCTCCTGCACAGGCGTATCGTACTCATCCAAAAGAACGATTACTTTTTTTCCATAATAGCGATACAGATAATCGCAAAGCTTGTAAATTGCAAGCGTCGCAACCACTTCCGGCATTCCCGTACGAACAGAATCAAAAAATTCTCTGTCTGCAGCGGTCATTCGCTCGCAGTCCTTCACATACGTATGCTTCGTATACAGATCAATAATCAGCTGACAGATCCTGTCCCGCGCTGCCTCATAGTTTTTCTCTTTTACATTGGCAAAAGATAAACTGATCACCGGATACGTTCCCTGTATCCGCCGATATTCTTCTTCCTGCCATATCGCCAGCCCTTCGAATAAATCTCCCCGTTTTGCATCATGTACGGAAAAAAAATGCTCCACCATGCTCATGTTCAACGTTTTCCCAAAACGACGCGGACGGTTAATCAAAGTCACACTGTCTCTGCTGTCCCACCATTCTTTGATAAAAAATGTCTTGTCTATATAAAAGCAGTCTTTCTCTATCAGATCACTAAAATCCTGTATTCCAATCGCTATTGTTCTCATCATACACACCCTGCTTCCAACCTTTGCCGGAGTTCGAACCCCGGCACATCATATGACCACTTCGAATCAAAGTTACGGCCATATTTTTTACTAACAATCTTCTTGTTTTTTATCATAACATCAATCCCAGTAAAAAGAAAGAGGCAGACATCTTCCGATGTCCGCCAAATTTTTTACTTTTCCGATGCCAGCTCCCTCTCACTCATCTCCAGAGCAGAGGCAATTACCGCATCCATATCATAATATTTATACTCACCCAGCCGACCTCCGAACACAACCTTCTGTTCCTGATCCGCCAGCTTTCTGTATTCCGCATATAAGGCACCATTTTTCTCATCATTCACCGGATAATACGGCTCATCCCCCGGCTTCCACTCCGAGCTGTATTCCCGGCTGATCACTGTCTACGGCTGTGTTCCAAACTCAAACCACTTGTGCTCTATGATACGAGTCCAGGGAGTTTCTGCATCTGTATAATTGACTGCAGCATTTCCCTGAAAATTCGGCTTGTCCAGCACTTCCGTCTCGAACCGCACAGAACGATATTCCAGATTGCCCAGACTGTAATCAAAATATGCATCAATCGCACCGGTATAGATCACGCGCTCTACAAGTGTATCATACTCTGCTTTCTGTTCCAGATAATCCACACCAAGCTGAACTTCAATTCCATCCAGCATGTTGGCAACCATCTTGGTGTAGCCGCCCATCGGAATTCCCTGATACAGTGCATTGAAATAGTTGTTATCAAAGGTAAAGCGAACCGGAAGCCGCTTAATGATAAAGGCCGGAAGCTGATCGCATGGTCTGCCCCACTGTTTTTCCGTATATCCCTTCACAAGCTTCTCATAAATATCCGTACCAACCAGACTGATCGCCTGCTCTTCCAGATTCTTCGGCTCCGTAATACCAGCAGCCTTCTTCTGCTCCTCAATTTTCGCCGCTGCCTCTTCCGGAGTCACCACTCCCCACATCTTATTAAAAGTATACATATTGAATGGAAGAGAATATAATTCCCCATGATAATTCGCCACCGGAGAATTCGTGAAACGATTGAACTCCGCAAACTGATTCACATAATCCCAGACTTTCTTGTTGTTCGTATGGAAAATATGCGCACCGTATTTGTGGACATTGATTCCTTCTACCTCCTCGGTGTATACATTACCCGCAATGTTGGGACGCTTGTCAATGACCAAAACACTCTTTCCAGCCCTTTTCACCTCATGCGCAAATACTGCACCATATAATCCTGCTCCTACTACTAAATAATCGTACATACATGAATTCCTTTCCTGTCAATATTATTTTTCAAACCGCATATAAATCTCTCTCATTTTAGCATTTACGTGGTCAATTGAAAACTGCTGCGACTCAGCGGCATTTCGCCGCCCACATGCCTTAAGCTCGTCCGAATTCTGCAGACACCATTGAATTGCTTTCTCATACGCCTTCACATCATCTGCCCGCTTCACAACAATTCCGCCTTCACATACTTTCCATTTGACATTCTCAGAACCGGCAAACTCTGTTTTCATCAAATCCCTGCTTCCGCGAATATCAGAACAGATAACCGGCATGCCGCTACTCATTGCTTCCAGCAATGCCATAGGTAAGCCTTCCTGATACGACGGAAAAATATATATATCCGCAATCTGATAAATTTGAAAAATATCCGTTCGATACCCGGCAAAAATCACCTGATCTTTTACCCCAAGTTCATCCGCCAAATGCGTTAAATACCCGTTTAACTCCCCATGTCCACAAATCACATAGACAAAAGAAGGATCCTTCAACCCGGCCACAGCTCGAATCACACTCTCATGATTCTTCCGTTTAATCAATTCTCCCGCAGACAAAAATACCTTCTTTCCTTCAGGAATTCCCAGTTCCTTCTTTTTTTCTGCTGCCATTTCTTCTGATAAATGTGCTACTCGATTCAGGTCAATTCCTACTCCGGGTATATAATCCACATAATGCGCATAAAACCGCCTGGCACGCTCATAATCTTCTTTATTAATGCAGATCTGCTGATCGGTAAACCTGGACAGCATTTTCTCCATGGGATAATAAAGCAGCCAGTTAATTAAAGGAGCTCCTTTAAAGAAATGAAAACCATGCGCAGTATAAATGACTGGTCCTGTCTTTGTAGCATGGGCTGCCAATCGCGCCATTACTCCTCCCATGGGTGTATGGCAATGCACCAGTTGAAATTGTTCCTTCTCCATCAAATGTTTCAACTGCCTATATACCTGAAAATTCTTCCTGCTATAAGGACTGCGTACAAAATCAATCTGATGCCGTATAATTCCTGATCCATCCAGACGATGATTGTCCTTACCATAAGAAGGCATATGATAATTCGCAGCATAATGAACTTCATATCCCATTTGCTGCAGAATTTTTACATTGTTCATTTCAAACTGAGGAACAAATCCACTCACAGTGGTAACCAATAAAGCCTTTTTCATCATCATTCTCCACTAAAACTATTATAAAGCCCTCCGCTTAAGAGTATCCACCAGAAAAACGGCTGGCGATAATTAACCAAGAAACAGCTTTCCACCAAAAGTGCAGCCACTGCCACCAAAATATACGGTTCTGTATTCTTTATCTGGTTCCATATCCACCTTGCCATCATCACAGTCGGAACAAAACCATAGCAGAACAAGATACTGAGCAAACAATTGTGAATCTCTGTAACAACATCTGTTTTTGTAAAACGCCACAGCCCACCTTCCCCGGCTCCGTACAAAAAATACTGAGGATACAAAATTACCTTGTCACTGCCCCGGTTTATCAATAGTTCCTGAAGGCCACCGGAACTAATGATCTGAATTTTTTCCTTAATTCGATCTGTCATGGTAAAATGTCCCGGCTGCACCTGAAATCCTGGCTCCGGCCATAAATACCGAAATAATCCTATACCCATAATCATAATCAGAATTCCACCAACAATCCATATCGCTTTCGGCACTTTCTTCGAATCATACAGTCTCTTACATTCCAGTATTCCAATCCCTACAGTCAAAATTATCACTCCCAGCAAAATTCCTGTGGATTTTGTCTGAATGATAAGCCAAACGCCTATTCCATAAAACAAACCATATGTAAAATCCCGATATCGACTGCTATACAGATATAACAACAGCATCATGCAAAATACAAAAAATGCCATCTGATTCGGATCATTAAAGCTCCCCATATAACGTGTGCCATTGTACTCAACGAACAACCTGCCCTCTCCACTTAACCACAATAACAACTGTGTCACAATATTGATTTTCATGACAATCGCAGAATGCTTCATCAGTAAAGGATCCATCTCTGCCAGATACCGAATTGTCCATACAAAGCTCCCATTAAAAATCCAAAACAGTGAAAACTTCAAAAATTCAACATTACCATATATCAGGCTATAGATTCCATTAATCAAAACTGTGATTCCGATAAACATCCAAATTAGCCAATCCCTTTTCTCCGGCAGCAGAGTTTTTCCTTCCTTCACTCTTTTTCTCGCCAGACATAAAGAAGAAATCAGAAGACACATATCCCCCACGCCTATACTTCCTGATGTAAAGATATAAAATTGTTTCAGAAAAACAAATAGTAGTAGAAAAAAAACAGCCATAACACCTCTCTCATTTATGTTTTATAGGCGTTTACGAAACGCCACAGCCTGCATAAAATCAGGCTTTTTCTTTGTTTAAATAGTTTACATCTGTCCGGAAAAAGACCTACGGACATACTTTAAGGAAAAATATGACAAATTACAGGAAATTTTTTTACCAATAATACTATTGCAGCACAAAGAAAGTAACAAATAATAGGTGTTACAAAATGCCAAATATAAGGGTTATTCCGAAAAAAAACTATCTTTTCCATCATAGTTAAAACTAAAATATGAATAAGGTATATGCCAAAACTAGAAGATGCTAAATTAGAAAAAATATTTTTGTGTTTTATTTCTCTTATATTCATCGATTTAAACAACACAAAAATGGATAATGCATAAATTACACTCGGGAAACTTAAATAATCAAAAAACATTTCTGGTTTTTCACCAGATAATGTGAAAAAATAAATCATTCCAAACAAACGAAACAGGCAACAAACTCCACCTGAAAAATACAAAATTAATTGTTCTTTTTTTGAAAAACTATGGATAGATGCCCAGTAGCCTAATAAGGCAAATAACAAATAGCCCCCCAGAATGTCAAGTCTCCAAGAACTGTTCCAAAAGCCAAAGGAAGAGTTTGGTAATAGAGAAACAAAAAAATTATAGGAGAAGGGTAAAAAGCTAATTGTTATAAAACCAAGAATTATGGCATATTTTAACGCGTTTTGATTTTTTTTGTTTTCAAAACAGATACTTAATAATGGCATAGATAAATATATAGAGAGAATAGGTCCAAAAAACCAGTAAATTGGTTCCATTCTATTATTTATGTACATACTTATGATGGAGTATAGTGACATAATACCAGTTGAAAAATCCATCTGCATTGAACCAGTATGCCATCGCCAAATACCGTAAATGCCTCCCCATAGTAAATAT
>JALFHZ010000082.1 GCA_022776445.1 Lachnospiraceae bacterium | reverse complement strand
GGAGAAAGCTCGTCATCGCAAACCACGCCGGTTGCCTGCAGTTCCCAGATGCGCTCCCGCACCTCCTCGATTTTTCCTTTTCCCAGATAAGTTCCCGGGTGCACCTGCTCGCGGTTCTGGATCATCTTGTCTACCGTTACCGCTCCCGCCGTCCGGACCAGTTCTTCCAACTCGTCCACGGAAGCCTTCGTGTCATCCTCATCTCCGGTGCTGACCGCAATCAGGATCACCCGTTCCTCAATATCTTTTAATTCATACAATTCTGCCATATTTTTCCCTTACTGTTCATAATTACCCTGTCTGGTCTTCAGAAATACAATTTCCCGTTCAGCAGTCTCATCTGCACCATACTGCTGCACATAAGCCTCAAACAGCTCCAGTGCCTTTTTGTAATCGCTTTTATATTCATAGGCCACAGCCTGCTGAAACTCCAGGTGACGCTTCGCAGAGCCATCGGAAGTCTGTCCGGACTGTGCCTCTTCTCCCTGCATCTGCTGATTCCATGCCGCCAGTCCCTGGTCGATGGAGGAAAGAGCTTCGTCATACTGCCCCTGTTCCATCTGTTCCTTTGCCATACGGCTGTACACCTCTGCATCCATGACACCAAGCTCAAGTGCACCGGCATAGTCTCCGGTCTCCATACGGCAGAGCGCTGCGCCTTTCCGGTACAGCTCTTCTTTATGATCTCCTTTCAGAAGAATCTCATACGTATGGAGTGCTGCTGCATAATCCTGCAGCTGATATTCTGCCTCAGCACGATAGAGGAGAACCTGTTTTTCATATGCACCGATTCGTCCTCCCGCCAGCTCCAGTTCTTCTTCAAAGCTCTGGATCGCAGCCTCATAGTTGCCGCTGTCCATACGGGAAATGCCTGTCTCCAGCAATTCCTGTTTTTCTTTATTCTTGATTCCCTGCGTGATGCCATATCCAATGCCGCCAATTGCCAGCAGCATCAGAAGCAGTACCGTAATAACGATCATGCGCTGGCGTCTGACCCGTTTTCTCCTGCGTTCTCTTGCCCGCATCTGCGAAGATCCATATACTCCCGCGCCGCTGACTGCCGGCCTCCGCCTGCTGCGTCTTCGCCCGGTCTGTTTTCTTATGTCCATGTCCTTTGCTCCTGTCACTTTCTTCCGGTGCTGCCGATTCCGCCGCGGTCTTCATGTCCAAGCGTCTCCACCTCTTCAAACCGGATCTCCGGCTGATGCTCCATAATGCGGAACTGACAGATTCGGTCATTTACATGAATCTCCGTGTCCCGCAGCGCGTAGGCCGGGAAAAACCACTGATCATGATCCCCGCAGTAGGTTTCATCCACCACACCCATATGGTTGGTCTGAATGACACCAAAGTTCTTATAGGTGCTGCTCCTCGGCACAATATGTGCCTCATATCCTCTGGGAAGCTCCATCGCAACTCCCAGGGGAATCAGACGGAATTCTCCCGCCTTCATGACAATATCTTCTGCTGCACGCAGATCAATCCAGTCTGACTTGCCGCCAATGTAGGCAAGCTTCTCAATCCGATCGGATAAATATTTAATTCTGATTTCCGGCATTTTCTTCCTCTCCTGTCGTATTCATCTGAAGCTGCAGTTCCTCCTGCACTTCCTGGATAATCTCCTCTTCCTGTTCCGGATTCATCGTGGGCAGGTCTGTCGTTGACCCCACACCAAAACGACGCAGAAACTCTTCTGTCGTCGCAAACAACGCCGGCCGGCCGGGAGCATCGAGACGTCCCGCCTCGTATACCAGACCGTACTCAATCAGACGGTTCACCGCATGGTCGGAGGAGACCCCGCGGATCCTGGATATCTCCATCTTGGTCACCGGCTGCTTATATGCGATAATCGATAAGGTCTCCAGCACCACATCGGTCAGCACCTGTTTTTTAGGCGCCGCTGCCACCCGGATCAGATTTTCATAGTATTTTGCCTGGGTACACATCTGATAGGCGTTCTCCAGTTCGATGATCTGCATGCCCCGGTTTTCGCGAAGATACCGTTTCTGCAGATTCTCCACCACACGGCGGGTTATTTTTTCACTCTGATCAATCGCTGCCGCAAGCTGCCGGAGTTCCACGGAATTTCCCATGGTAAACAGTACTGCCTCCACGATCGCCTCCCAGTCACTGGCCGGATAACAGACGGATGAGGTCTGGGTCTCCGCGTCCAGCCGCGCCTGCTCAACCTCCGGCATCGTCATCTGGACCGCTTCCATACCGGCCTCAACCGCATCCAGCAGCGCTTCCGCCTTCATATCTGCTTCCATCTGCGCATGGCGGTTCTCGATCCTGGCCATGTCAAATTTATCATCATCTTCTTCAAATGTCGTTCCCATATGCTCCTGTTCTCTCCATACTTACCCTTCCAGTCCTTCGATTCCTTCCAGCTCCAGATCAGACTCTTCTCCCTCTGCTTCCAGAGTCTCAATAAACATATCATCAAAGGTGTGTTCCTGTGTCAGATGAATCTTGCCGATCTTCATCAGTTCCAGAATTGCCAGAAATGTCACGACGATCTCCAGTCGGTCTCCCTGGCGTTCCAGCATCTGCCGGAAGCTGAAGGAACGGTGCCTTCTCGCATACCGCATCACATCCATGATCCGTGTTTCGAGACTGACCGGTTCCTTCCGGATCGTACCGAAATTACTTCGAATCGGATCCAGCTTTTCTTTCTGGCGCTTCATCACGGATTCGTAGATTTTCTGCAGCTTCGCGAGCGTCAGACCATCCAGAAGTTTATCCAGATCCACCGGAGGTTCGTATTTCGCTACCTCTCTGGGAATCGTCGGTTTCTTAAACAGCATTCCCTGCGCGTTTTCTTCCATATCCAGGAGTTCCTGCGCCATCATCTTATACCGCTTATAGTCCAGAAGACGCGCCACCAGTTCCGCTCTCGGATCCTCTTCTTCGCCTTCCTCTTCTTCCTCAACGGGAAGCAGCATCCGGGACTTGATATCCAGAAGCGTTGCCGCCATCACAAGGAAATCACTGACAATATTCAAATCTTCCTGTTCCATCTGATTGACATAATCGAGATACTGATGGGTGATCTCCACGATGGGAATATCGTAGATATCCACCTTGTTTTTTTCAATCAGGTGAAGCAGGAGGTCCAGCGGGCCTTCAAATTTTTCCAGTTTATATGAGATCGCCATAGTTCACCTTCCCATTATACCTTCTTCGCAATTTGCACACAACCTGAACTTTTCCGGTTTCCTTAAAGAAAAAAATCCATCCACGTTCCCTTCATCCACGTTCTCCATGGGGTCCCGTACACGAATACCGTCAGTACCACCGTCACAAGACATCCGCATACCACATCCACCGCCGAGTGCTGCTTCAAAAACATGGTAGAAACGCAGATTGCCGCGGCCAGCAGGCATACCCCCCATCGGATCACGAGTTTGCGGCGCAGCTCCCCGGATCTCAGCGCCACTGCCATTACTGCCGTGGAGGATGAAACATGAATCGACGGACAGACATTGCCCGGGGTGTCCACCTCATGCAGCATATGTACCAGCCTTCCGCAAAAATTATCCGGTATGGATGCCGGCCGGAGGTTCAGCCCGTTCGGAACAATCCAGTAGAGCAGAATGCTGAGTGTCATCCCTCCGAACATGATCATACACAGATCCTGAAAATCCTTCTTGCTGGTCACCATGGTATACAGCCACGACGCCGGAAGCAGCAGAAACCAGGCGCAGTATGGAATCACAAAGAATTCGTTAAACGGTATCCGGTCATCCAGTGCACAGGAAATGATGTACTTAGGCTCCAGTACCCGTTCAGAAAGAAAAAAGGCTGCCAGATAAAAAACCATATACCCGACAGCATAACAATATTTATGTTGTTTGATCCACGCTATCATATGAAATTCCTCTCCTGTCATCATCGGCGAAAGCCGACAATTGACAGTATACAGGATATCCATGAACTTCTGCAAGTACTTTCTGTGCAGAAACCGAAACCTGCTTCTGTCAGACTTTCGGTTTCAGCCGCACCACCACCACCTGCGGCCGGTTTCCCAGCCGTATGTTAATGGAATGAGTGCCCAGTCCCCGGCTGACAATCATGTAATGCCCACACGTCTCAAAGGTTCCCGCGCAGCACGGCAGAAAAAACTGATACTGCGGAGTCATCACGCCCCCCAGTAACGGAAGGCGGATCGTACCGCCATGAAAATGCCCCGACAATGCCAGATCTGCCCCCCACTCTGCATAGGCTTTGCAAAACAAGGGAGAATGCGCCATCAGAACCTGATATCGTTCCGCATCGGGACGCCCCAGACGGGAAAACAGATAGACGGATTTCATCCTGGCGGGGATCAGATCGCGGTAGTAGCACGGATCAAGATCCAGTCCGCTGATACGGATATCGTCCCCCAGCAGTGCGGAAGAATCGGAAAGATAATGTACCCCCTCTGCAGCGAGCAGCCGGCGCAGTTCCTGATACAGGTTTCCATAGGTATCCGTTTCTCTGCGCAGTCTCTGTTCATGGTTGCCGTTAGCATAATAAACCGGGCAATGCGTTCCGTTCTCGCGTCCCGGAATCGCCGCAAGGCCATGAATCAAACGCCGCGTGACATCCAGTCCGGCCCGGCCTTCCTTGGCCACCATGGTGTCTCCTCCGATCAGAACCGCATCCGGGCGAATCTCAGCAATGGCTTTCAGCAGATCTCTGCCATCCTTTCCAAACTCCTTATCGTGAAGATCAGAGAGAAACACCAGGGTCCTCGGGCTTTTTATCTTCGAAGATTCGATCTCAGTCTCATCGATCTTAAAATGCTCCCGCTCATATTGTGAACGCTTCAGGCAAAGCGCAGTCACCGCTGCGGCTGTTCCGGACAGAAAAGCAAACCAGTTTCCCAAACTCCACATAAAATCTCCTTATAATACTTTTGATCCACCCTTACAATCTGCCGTTCTCCAGCAGTTCTTTTACCTCCAGAAGAGAGCTGCAGACCGCCGTCACACGGCTGCGCAGTGCATCATCCGGCTGTGTCAGATCCGGCACCATCACCGTGACAAACCCGCCGCGCAGTCCGGCTTCCACACCATTGAGGCTGTCCTCCAGAACCAGGCAGTGCTCCGGTTTTTCCCCCATAAGCGCAGCAGCCCGATAAAAAATCTGGGGATTCGGCTTGGCCTGTTCCACCATATCTCCCGTCACCATATCATCGAAATAATCCGCAATTCCGACCTCCAGCAGATTATGCATGGAATACTCTTTCGTACTCGCCGTCGCCAGCACGGTCTTATAGCCATGCGCTTTCAACCATACGAGCAGTTCCTTAAGCCCCGGTTTGACCGGCACTCCGCGTTCTTCCAGAAGCTTCAGAAAAATATCTCGTTTTCTGTTTCTCAACGGTTCGAAGTCTCTTTCTTCTCCGAATTCTTCCTGAAAACGTCTGGTACAATCCGCATGATTTCTTCCGCGGATCGTACAGAGGAAGGATTCCTCCAGCTGTATTCCGAATTCCTTTCCAGCCAGCTGCCATGCCTCTTTGGACACCCGCTCTGTATCAAACATCAGTCCGTCCTGATCAAAAATCACTGCTTTTACTTTATTTTCCATCTTTTGTAGTATCCTTTCCGTTTTATTGAATATAAGGTGCCAGCTCCAGCCGAATAAAATATCCCTGCTCATGCCGGCACACCGGACACTGCCCCGGCGCCTTCGTTCCACGAAACACGTAGCCGCAGTTCAAACACATCCATCCGGTATCCACATCGGATATAAACAGACGATTCTGCTCCAGATAATCCGCAAACATCTGGAATCGGTCTCCATGCGTTTTCTCTATATCTGCAATTTTGAAAAAGGAATTCGCGATCGCTTCAAAACCTTCTTCCTTTGCAATTCTTCCGAATTGCTGATAAACATCCTGATACTCTTCGTATTCATTATGCCGGGCTGCTTTCAGAAGATCCAGACTCCTGTCATACGGATCAACCGGATATCCACCGTCAATCTGAATGGTCTGCCCCTTCCGTTCAGCCAGGTAATCATAGAATATCTCCGCATGCTCTTTTTCCTGCCCGGCGGTAAACAGAAATGCATACGAGATCACCGGCAGCCCCTCCTTCTGCGCTTTCTGCGCCGCAAGGGTATAACGGTTCCGTGCCTGACTCTCACCTGCGAATGCACGCATCAGATTCTTTACTGTCTCACTGTCCTTCAAATTCATCATGGAAAGCCTCCTTTTTCTCTTGCTTTCCACTAGTTTATCCCACAGCAGCCAGAATATACCATTCCGTCACAGAATTGCTATTTGCGGCACTGGAAAACGGGATCCGCAGGATAGCCGCTGTTGATCTTCTGCATGGTACGCTGAACAGCATCCTTTGACTGTTTCCAGTCCGCATCCTGATTCCGATAATCAAACTTTTCAATCAGCCAGTCCACATCTCCCTGAATCCGGTCCAGATTGCGGTTCACCAGTTCCCCGAGCTTCGGAATCCAGGTTTCCTTCTCCTGCGGTTTCAGCTTCTCCTCACATACACGAAGCACATCCGCAAAATGATGCAGGCAGAATCCTTTCGAATTCAGAAGCTTCTCACAAAAAGCCGGATCGTTGCGCAGCATATATACAAACGTATCCAGCATACGCTCATAAATCACTTTCATACGATCGCAGATGTAACAGTGCTGCTCCTCTGAACGAAGCCAGTGCTCCGCCTGACTGGCCGCCGTACTCCCGGTATCCGTTCCGGACTTCGCAGCCGGTTTCTTCAGCCATCCCAGCATTCCTCCGCTGCTTTTCGCCGGCCCATACTGTTCCATCTGCTTTTTAAATTCTTTCCGCAGATACTCCATACGCGATTTCAAAATCCAGGCATTGCCCAGCGTATTGCCGTAGTCAAACATCATCTTGGTATGATAGCGGCAGAATCCCTTCGCGCTGGTCTGCTCACGGATATCACTCTCCATATAGGAAGATCCGAGTACAAATTCCAGATTTTCCTGCTCGAGCTTGCGCTCCAGCCAGCAAAACAAACACTCATCTTCTGCATTCAGCGCATCGTTCAATTCGATCGTATACAATTTTTCCTTCATTCTGCGTTTTCCTTCTTTCCCCGGTTTTTGTAAACCTCCAGTTCTTTCTGAAGCTGCCTGATATACAGGTCTTTTTCCTGCAGCTGCTCGTTTTTTTGGTTCAGCTGTTCATCTTTCTGGTTCAGCTGTTCATCTTTCTGGTTCAGCTGCGTCTGCATTTCATCAATCATATATCGTACCGTATTTCGGTCAAGTTCTTCCAGTTCTTTTGAATACACTCCCATCACCTTCTCTGTATTTAAACAAATCTCGTAGATATGCTGGTACATCAATTTAAATTTCGGATATTGCTTTACAAGTGCCATAATCCATTCCGGTTCATCAAAGCTCAGAAATGTCAGCCATGCATCCAGTTCACATGTAATAATTCTATTTTCCATATTCTTTTTGAAAATGTCAAGAGTTATGTAGATGTATTCCTGCAGCATATCCATCTCCAGACCCGTATCGGAAATTTGTCTAAACCGATGAATATAATCACGCGGAAATTGATAAAACTCTTTTGCAGAACGGTGAACTACCCATTGTCTAAAGCCAATGGGCTTCCTGCTTCATCGACCTCGTAACCTACTATCTCCACAGGCATTGATTCGGGCAGTCCCTGCCCTATACAGGTTTCTTTATGCTATTTGCCTTAATCCTTCCACTAAAATATTTTTTGCCGCATTAATATCCCTATCATGCTTTG
>JALFHZ010000028.1 GCA_022776445.1 Lachnospiraceae bacterium | reverse complement strand
TGCTGCAGAGGAGAACAAAGAGACTGTGGAAGATATGATGGACACCTGGGAAACGCGGGCAGCAGAAACAGATGCCGGCATACTTGAATCAAGGATACAGGAATTAGTAGATTAAGGAGGAAATGTGATGGCAAATAAGTTGGATTTTAAACAGATGGAACAATGGGGACTGAATGACTATGCACAGTTTTTTGATGAGAGTCATAAAAGCTTCGGACAAAAGGATTCCGAATTATACCAAAATGTAAAAACACAGTTCACTGCATTCATGCAGCTGCAGAATACACCCATCACGAGCAGTGTTGCAGCTGAAATAGTAAATGCCGGTCAGAAACTTTCGGATGCTTGTTCTGCCTATATGGAAGCGAACGGAAATCGAAGGGTTTTTACCGGAACAGGACAAAAGCGTGTGGAAGTCATAAAGAATCTTGACGCGTTTTTTCATAAGCTTTATTCCGAAAAGCATCTGGAACGACTCAGAGAGCCTAAGATCTTAAATGCAAGCATCGGAAAGACTCTGAATCAGCTGGACATCGAGCCGACAGCGCATATTCAGAAAGCTGCGTTCGAAAATCAGGTGGGTGGAAATGCAAGCGAGCGATACCAGGTAACCTATCAGGGCAAACCGGGGTTTTTTACACCGAAAGAGTATGTAAAGGATATTCCGACGGTTGTTGAAGAAATGGTAAAGGCAGAAAAAAATCCAGAGCATAAGGAAGTGCTGAGTGAATTCAAGAACTTCTTTGAAAGCAATACGGAAGCCTTTCAGACAGCCACTGAAGGATTAGATGAGCGTACACTCTATGAACATGATGTGATGAAATATTGGGATTCATTGCCTGAAAATACAGAAACAGAAGTGGAAAGAAAGAAAAACTTCGCGAAACTGATTTCTAACATGACATCGGGAAATGATAAATTGCTGAAGCTGATAGACAGCTATCGGACAAACATGGAGATGCTTTCAGACGCAGACCGAAAAGATCCTGCAAAAAAGGAAAACGCATTTCGCGCATGCCTGAACGCTTACAACGACGGCAAAGATGATTATAAACTACTTTCCAATTGCAGGGAGTTGATTGCCCATTATGCCGAAACAAGAGAACCAATCAGAGAAAGACTTTATGGAATCGAAGCGGGAAAAGCTAAATTTGAACATACCCTTTATGGGAATATGGCAGGGAATCTTAACTCTGAAAAAGAAGAAAAATCATATCAGAGAGGAAAACAGGTTCTTACAAATCGGGATTTATACAATAAATTCATCACGATCCTGAAAAAAGCGAATATGGCATCGATGCCAATGGACCCAGCGATGGGTGCTCTGGAAAAGGGGGATGAATTATCCGGTCGTAATATCGCTTCCTCACGAGTTGCGGAGCTCCTCGGTGTGGGGAATCTGCTGGCGCATTCTGAGAAGATGACCGTTCAAATGGAGGGTAAGGAGGTAGAAGGCTGCTTCATGGAGTTTGCGGAGGGAGTGGATATACGCAACGGAAAGGACGCAGCCCTGGAACAGATCAATCAGATCAGAATTGAGAACAGTCCTGGCTTCACAAAGGATGCCTGCAATCTGGAGGTGCTGGATTATCTCTGCGCACAGGCAGACAGACATGGAGGCAATATGTTCTTAAAACTGGGCGAGGAGCAGGCGGATGGTACCCGTGAGATACTCGGACTTCAGGGAATCGACAATGATTTGGCCTTTTCTTCCCTGAACAAGAGAAAGCCGCGTGTAACAATTCCAATGAGACAGGGGGGACTGGAGGATTTGTGCTTTATCAGTGAGAATCTGGCACAAAATATTCTGGCGACAGACCGAAACAAGCTGCAAGTTTTGCTTGGTGATATCCTGAACAAGGATGAGATCGATGCAATGGATATGCGTCTGACGCAAATGAAGGAGCATATCAGTAACCATATGATTCAGGTCAAGGATGACGAATGGGCATTGGACAGAGACCCGAGCAGAAAGCTGGAACAGAGACTTGCCGCGGATACGGAAAAGCTGTCACGTTATCAGCAGGGCGTCAGCAGTTTAAATGAGGGATTAGATCCGGAGAGGCTGCCTCAGTCTGAATGGATCCATAAAAATTTTCATGTTGTTCATGAGATACATGAGGCGCAGGAGCGATATCGCAGTCTGCAGGCGGAACATGCAGCAGAAGCGGTACAGGTACAGGCTCAGGCACCGGAAGCGGCTGCAAGTGAGCAGGTGCAGCCAGAAATAGAGCAGGTGCAGTTAGGAAGGGCTGAAACCCCGGCAGCGGACAGACAGGTAGTAAAAGAAAGTCTGAATATGTGGCTTAAGGAGGAAGCTCGTTCTAAGAGAGCACCGAAGGCAGATACGCCTCAAAAATCGAGGAAAATTGAGCTTGGTGCACATAGAAGAGGACCCCATTAATAGGAAAGAAGGAGGTGTCAGGGCGATGCGGAAAAAATCAGGGAATTCGAAATCGTATCTGATCGCGATTTGTCTGGGACTTTTGCTGACCGTTAGCTCTGCCATAACTGTTCGGGCAGAACAGGCTGCACAGGAGGAGCTGCCGGCCGCCGGCTGGACGCTCATAGATGATCGGTATTATTATTTGACGGAATCCGGACAATGTCTGAGGAATGCGATAACACCGGATGGATATTATGTGAATCCGGATGGCGTATGGCAGCCTCGTTTTTCTGTCATTCTGGGAACCGAGTTTCGGGCACCGGAAAAGGTTCCTTCTGTGACGGACGCATGGGCCGGCACTCAGGGAATGAAAAATCTGCAGGATCAGATTCAGAAAGTGTTTCGAGAGAGAAGAATCCGGATCACAGATTCCGCAATGGAATATCTTGCAGGAAAGGATGAAACGGTTCTGTTGGGTATTTATAAAAATACAGCTTCGGGCTCCTATCGTTTGAGTATCCGCACTGTACTGGATAAGAGCAGTACGGAGTTGAATCAGGCCGCTTCTTATGATTATGCAGTTTTCTGTGCATTCCTCTATCAACTGACGACAACGCCGGATTACCTGGAAGATGCGATATACAGCAGCTGGCAGGAGGATAACCGTTGGAATATCAATCGAATGAATGGTGTATGGGTCGGCGACAGCCAGGTAAAATACAGTGCCGGTGACGGCTGTGGGTATTTCCATATCTGTCCGGGCGGACAAAAATAGCAGCTTTGAGGGATATGAGATGGAAAGAGAATGGAAGAACGTAAAAATCATACAGGATTTTTTTCAGATTCAGGAGGACGGTTCGATGCCGGACGGCTCCAGAATTCTTCTGGCTGCTACGGAACCGGTTACGTTTCAAAAAGGCCAGGATCTTGTAACCATTGGCGCCGAACCGGATGACGGGATGTATATCATTCTGGATGGTACAACACAGACATTTCTTGCCGGAGATGAGCCGATCGGAGAACAGGGACCGGGAGATGTGATCGGTGAACTGGCGCTGATCAAAGAGGGGACAAGAAAAGCCACGGTTCGGGCAATGACAGAGGTGTCCTGCGCCAATATTCCTAAAAAAGTATTTGAGGAAATTGCGCATTCGAATCCAAAGGTATATGGTGCTCTTCTGGAAATGCTTTATACAAAATCCACCAATGTAATCCGGGAGCGGGAGCGTATGAAATCCGAGCTGGAGATTGCCTCCAGAATTCAGATGGGGATGCTGCCAAAGTCTTTTGAACAATATTGCAGGCTTCCCAATATCAGCCTTGATGCAAGGTCAAAGCCTGCAAAGATGGTTGGCGGCGATTTCTATGATGTATTTCAGATGGATGAGACGCATTTATGCTTTCTGATTGCAGACGTAGCCGGGAAAGGGCTTCCGGCATGCCTGTTTATGACAGTTGCCAGAACGCATATTAAGAATTACATGCGTCTTGGAATGCCGGTGGCAGAAGCGGCAAAACGTGTGAATAACCTGCTGAATGAGGATAATGAAGAAGAGCTGTTCGTTACCGTCTTTTTATGTGTACTGGATTTGCAGAATCATCAACTGACATTTGTGAATGCCGGTCATAACAGGCCGGCAATCAGCAGGGGACACGAACCATTTCAGCTGTTGAAATGCAAAGCGGATTTTGTCTTTGGTATGATGGAAGATATACCGTATCAGGAACAGATGATCGAGTTTTGTCCGGGTGACAGCTTGTATTTATATACGGATGGTGTGACAGAGGCCGTCAATATAAATGAGGAGCTGTATACGGAAGCCAGGATGCTGGAAGCTCTGAACCGACATAGAGAGGCCTGGGAGCAGCCGGGACTCATGCTGGATTGTATGTACCGGGAACTGGAGGAATTCAGCCGGGGAGCCGAGCAGTCAGATGATATTACCATGATGTATCTGGTTCGATAATCGGCAGGAAAGGAGAAAATTGCAGGTGACAAATGGCATGGAAATTATGTTCTGGGGAACAAGAGGGTCTATGGCAGCTCCTTATCCCAATCGGATGATGTACGGAGGAAACACCAGCTGTGTATCTGCGAAATGGCGTGGAGGCCTGGTGGTGTTCGATGGCGGTACCGGAATATGTGAACTTGGAAATCGGCTGCTGAATCCGCTGCAGGGAGAAGAACTATTCTCCGGAAAAGAATTGCACATTTTTATCACCCATCTTCATCTGGATCATATTATGGGGCTTCCGTTTTTTCCGCTGCTGTTTCAAAAGAACTGGAAAATCCATTTTTACGGAGAATCCAGGGCCGGTTCGGGATTCCGGAATGAACTGCTGCAGATCAGTCAGGCACCGTGCTGGCCGATTTCTTTTGAGCATGTTGCTGCAAGCATCATCTGGCATGAAATATCCCCGGGAGACTGTATTCCATTGCCCGAAGGAGCGAAAATGCATGTAACAGAAGCAGATCATCCCAACGGCTCTTCCCTGTTTCGCCTGGAAGCAGACGGCACTTCTGTGGTATATGGACTTGACGGTTCGTTGAGCGATCGCATACGCCGATCTTATGAGCAGTTTGTCTCCGGCTGTGATCTTTTAATTTTTGATGGTATGTATACGGAGCAGTATTATTCGAAAGTAAAGGATTTTGGACACAGTATATGGCAGCAGGGAGTCGCAGTCAAACAAACCTGCCATGTGGGGATGCTGTGTATTTCACACCATGACTGGGCGCGAACGGATGCTCAGTTAGACGAGATGCAGACAGAAATGGAGCAAATCGAGCCGAATGCCGTATTTGCGCGGGAAGGAATGAAAATTTGCCTTGGAAATGAAGGGACGGACATAGTATGAAAAGCAAATGGAGTAAAATTTTGGTGCTGGCAGTGATGGCCGCATGTTTGTCTGCAAATCTATGTTCATTTGCAGATGATACAGAAAGCAGAAAACTGTCTATCCTTGAGGTAAGCGGAGACGAAGCTTATGTCAAGAAAAATGCGCCCAGACGGCTTACGGCTGTGGCCGGCATGAATCTGGGAGAGGGCAATCAGGTTTCCACCGGGAAAGCCTCCAGTATCTATATCGAAGCAGATGACGATAAAACGTTGAAGCTGGATAACAACACCATGGTGGATATTGAAAAGGCGTCCGCAAAATCGCTGAAGCTTACAT
>JALFHZ010000026.1 GCA_022776445.1 Lachnospiraceae bacterium | reverse complement strand
GTATCGCGAATGTTCTGAATTTTCTCATTCAAAGATGTCTTAACCATAGACTCTTTTTTATTAGAATTTTCAGGGTTTTAAACACTGTTCAATCTTTCATTTTCAAGGTTCATCTTGTTGCTTCCGTTTCAGCAGCAACTCAATCATCTTATCACATCGCTGCGTTCTTGTCAACAACTTTTTTATTTTCTTTGAACTTTTTTCTGAAGTCCGTGCCGCTTTTGCAGCGGCGAGTTATATATTATCAGATCCAACGACAAATGTCAACAACTTTTTTCAATTTTTTTATTTGCAAAAACAGCTTTCAGTATCGGATAGATCGATACTGAAAGCTGTCCCGATTCACAGTTTTCGAATCGATAATGTGAAGATCAGACTTACCACTCCGCTTCCGATCATATAGAATAAAGTGGTCATATAAGAACCGCTAATATCAAACAGCAATCCTCCGATTGTACCGCCGAAAGAAGCAATCAGCAGATTCAGATTCATCACGGAAAAATTAATCGGATAGTTTTTTCCGCCATAAGAAGCGTTCACGAATGCAGATATGCTTGGATTCAGCCCTCCATAAGAAAATCCGCAGCAGACAAATCCTGCTATAATCAACGCAAACATCTTCCCGGTCAGTGCTGCCACCAGAAGAGCTGAAGACAATGCAAACGCAATGTCTACTGTCATCATTGTTACTGTGCGGCCTTTTTTATCAAAGAGATTTCCAAAAAACACTCTCCCCAATCCATTAAAAACAGAAATCAGTCCTACGACTGTAGCAATCATTCCTGCTTCCACTTCACTTCCCACTTCTCTGGCAATTCCGCTGGCCTGACTGATCAGCGCCATACCGGCACCGCCAATGCAGATTGTCCATAGAAAAAACAGCCAGAAGCTCGGTCTGGCAATCATTTGCCGGGCGTTGATTTCCAGTCCTCCCGATGCTTTTTTCTTTTTCACGCCTGCATCAATTCCCTGTGCCTCCAGATCTTCTTTTGTCGGCTTAGTAAAAAAATATCCGCACACAGCCAAAATGACCAGCAGAAGAATACCAAATCCACGAAAAGATTTTCTCCATGCATCCACTCCTTCACCAGATGGAGTCACGGCCTGGTATACCTTTCCCACCAGAAAAGAACTCATCCCAAACCCCATCAGCAAAACTCCGGAAATCAATCCCTGTTTATCTGAATACCAGGCACTCATGGTACTAAGTACCGCATTGTACACAAACCCGGATGCGAAGCCACAGCACACCCCATAGCCCAAATACAGAGTAATCGGCGTCTGGGCACAGCTGGCAGTAAAAAATCCAGCAAAAAACAAAATGCCTGAGGTCCATATATTCTGTTTTACATTTATTTTCCCGTCTGTCAGACCGCCTGTCATACAGCCCACACAAAAGCTCATCATGCAAATTGTAAATGTCAGTGACAGCTGAGCTTTACTCCAGTCCACAAAATAAGCACCAATCGGCAGTGCCAACACACTCCATGCATATACCAGACCTGCCAGCAGCAAAATCACAACTCCAATCACCGCATATACCTGTCGATTAAACTTCATACCAAATACGTTCTCCTACTTTATTTAAAAGCAGAGGCACCCGGTAACGCTCTTTACCGGATGCCCCTTTCCACTTCTATATGAAATCTTTTATTTCTCCGGAACTTTATCCAGTTCTTCCAGAATAGCCGGAATCACCTTATACAGATCACCAACAATTCCAATATCAGCAATATCGAAAATCGGTGCATTCTCATTGGTATTGATTGCAACAATCAGACCGGAATTCTGCATACCTGCCACATGCTGGATTGCACCGCTGATACCGCAAGCGAAGTAGATCTTCGGTTTTACAGTTGTTCCTGTCTGGCCTACCTGGTATGCATGGTCGATCCATCCCGCATCTACCGCTGCTCTTGATGCTGCAACCGTTCCTCCGAACCGATCTGCCAGTTTCTGTAATACTTCAAAACCTTCCGGTTTGCCCAGTCCCATTCCACCTGCAATAATCACATCTGCATCCGTCAGGGAAACCATTTCTTTCGCGCTTTTCACGACTTCCAGAACTTTCGTACGGATATCACCCGCTGCGAATGCCACATCCAGCTTCACCAGTTCCCCTCTTCTTCCAGGAATCTTCTCCGCTTTCTCCATAACTCCCGGGCGTACGGTTGACATCTGAGGTCTGTGATTCGGGCATACGATGGTTGCCATCAGATTACCGCCAAATGCAGGACGTGTCTGCATAATGCCTTTTGTCTCAGGATTAATTTCCAGCTTTGTGCAGTCTGCAGTCAGACCGGTATCACATTTTACTGCCAGACATGGTCCCAGATCACGTCCGATATGGGTTGCACCCAGAAGAACAATCTCCGGTTTGTATACCGTAATTGCCTCATAAATCACCTTGGTATACGCATCTGTAGTATACTGTTTCAGCTCCGGTGCATTTGCATAATATACTTTATCTGCACCATATTCGAAAAGCTCATCTGCCAATTCATCTACTCCGTCTCCGCAGAGCACTGCGCACAGTTCGCATCCAACAGCATTTGCCAGCTTGCGCCCTTCTCCCAACAGTTCAACAGCCACCTGCATCAGCTTGCCATCTCTTTGCTCGGCAAATACCCACACACCATGATATGCACTTAAATCTTTTTCTTTCTTTTCTTCCTCGGTCTTCTCAATCGCACCGAACGGACATACCTCCACACACTGACCGCATCCGGTACATCCAGCCCCAATCACTGCAAGTTTTCCTTCCATAGTAATTGCAGAGAACGGGCAGTTCTTCACACATTTTGTACAACCTTTACATTTATCTTTTAATACATTAACTGCCATTGTTGTCTTCCCTCCTTATTCTATCCTGATGTTAGATTAAGTGTTTCTCAACCAGTTTTCCTACCAGTGCACCTGCCATATCGCCAATCGTTCCGGAAAGCATCTCTCCCTTTCCTTTCTGCGGCGGTGTAAAGGAACGGAATACCTGAGTCGGGGAAGCATTCAGACCACAATCCTTCGGATCCAGTTCCACATCCACATGATTCCATACCGTAATATCTTTCTTATAAGCATCCACGATAGCACCTACGGACATATATCTCGGTTCATTTAACTCTTTCACACAGGTCAGAAGACATGGAGCCGCAACTTCAATGACTTCATAACCGTCCTCCATCTGTCTCTGAACAATCACTTTCCCATCTTTCATCTGAATGTCCTGTACATATGTAACAACCGGTACTCCCAGTCTTTGTGCAACCTGTGGTCCTACCTGAGCAGTATCACCGTCGATCGCCTGGCGACCGGCAAAAATCACATCAACGCCCTCTACTTTTTTGATGCCTGCTGCAATGGTAGTAGAAGTAGCACAGGTATCTGCACCTCCAAATGCGCGGTCACTCAACAGATATGCTTCGTCTGCACCCATAGCCAGACATTCTCTCAGCATATAGCTTGCCTGCGGCGGTCCCATAGTCAGAACTGCGACCTGAATGGTCTGATCTTTATCTTTTAACTGAAGTGCAGCTTCCAGTGCATTTGCATCGTCCGGGTTCAGGATACTTGGGACGCCGTCACGGATCAGGGTTCCTTTTACCGGATCAATCTTTACTTCATTTGTGTCTGGCACCTGTTTTACGCATACTAAGATTTTCATATTTCCATTTCCTCCCTTACTTCTTCAGCAGTTTGCCGCTGATTACCATCTGCTGAACCTGACTGGTACCCTCATAAATTGTGAACACACGACAGTCACGGAACATACGCTCAATCTTATAATCTTTAATAAAGCCATACCCGCCATGAATCTGAACAGCCTTCTGTGCAATTTCATTACAGATTTCGGAAGCATAATATTTTGCCATGGAAGCATTCAGGGTGGCATCCTGTCTGGTATCCATCATATAAGCCGCTTTATAAACCAGCTGTTTTGCGGCCTCCAGCTTGGTAGCCATATCAGCAATCATAAAGCTGATCGCTTGGAAATCTCCGATTCTTCTTCCGAACTGTTTTCTCTCTTTTGCATATTTTACTGCCTCATCAAGACATCCTTGAGCGACACCAATAGCCTGAGCAGACACACCCAGTCGGCCGGTGTTCAGCGTCTGCATCGCAATCTTAAAGCCTTCTCCCTCTTCTCCGAGGCGGTCGCTTTCCGGAACAATCACATTGTCCATAATGATATCAGAAGTAGCACATCCGATCACACCCATCTTCTTTTCCGGTTTGCCGCAGGACACTCCCGATGCATGCATATCTACAACAAATGCAGATAATCCTTTATTTCCCTTTGCCTTCATATCTGTTTTTGCAAAAACTACTGCATAATCAGAAAGCGGAGCCATCGTAATGAAACATTTACGTCCGTTCAGTACGTAATGATCTCCCTCTTTTACTGCGGTAGTGGCAACTCCGCCGGCATCAGAACCGGCACCCGGCTCGGTCAATGCAAATGCCAGTTTTTTCTTTCCGGTTACAACCGGTCTTAAATACTTTTCTTTCTGCTCATCATTTCCTGCCAGAAGCAGCGGTCCTCCGGAAAGGGAGTTTGGGCTGGATACATAGATACTTGCAACACCGGATACGCGCGCGATTTCTTCCATTACAAGCACATAAGCACGTGCATCTGCGCCCTGGCCTCCCAGTTCTTTCGGAATCTTAACACCAAAGAAACCGGCTTTTGCCATCTTATCCAGGATCTCCTCCGGAAATTCTTCCGTTTCCTCTACTTTGTCCAGGACTTCCTTCGTCAGTTCTCTCTCTGCGAAATCACGGGCCAATTTTCTGATTAGTTCATGCTGTTCTGTGAAAAACGCTTCTGCCATGATGTTGTTTCCTCCTTATACTGTTATTTAATACTTTTCATAACAATCTCTTTTAATACCTTCAAATGAATTTTACCGCTTGCATTCAGCGGAAATGCTTTCATTTCTATTACATATGCCGGGACCTTATAATGAGCCAGCCTCTGTCTCACATAATTTTTCAGTCCGCCCTCATCTGCACTGCATCCGGGCTTTGGAATTACACAGGCTGCGATTTCCTCCTGCATCACTTCGGAAGGAACCCCTATCACCTTTACATCAGCCACCCAGGGCAGCTGGCGGATCACCTGTTCAATCTCCTGCGGCGCAATATTTTCTCCCGCGCGGATAATCATTTCCTTCAAACGGCCTGTAACAAATAAGTTTCCCTGTTCATCCAGTTTTCCGATATCTCCGGTTTTCAGCCAACCATCCATGGTAAATGCTTTTTCCGTTGCTTTCGGAAGTTTATAATATCCTACCATTACATTGTAGCCACGCACCTGGATCTCTCCAGCCTGACTGATATCAGGAATTTCTCCTGTCTCGGGATCTGCGATCCGAACCTCTACATGCTCCACAGCACGCCCCGCCGATATGGTTTTCAGGTCAATGGATGCATCCCAATCTGCAATCGTCACACAGGGGGATGCTTCTGTCTGTCCATAGGAAGGCTGCAGATGCATTCCCGGAAATCTTGCACAGATTTCCTGAAAGGCTTCCGGTGTCACCGGGGAACCCGCAATAATGCCGGATTTTAGGTTTACTCCACACAGATGAGCAAATTCCGGCTTTCGGATCATAGCCAGAAACATACTTGGCACTCCGTTCAGAATCGTACACTTTGCATCTGTAACCGCTTCCCATACCTTTTTGGTTTTGAAATAAGGAAGCAGATACATGGAAATTCCTCCCTGGACACAGGATACAATCCCTGCTGTTATTCCAAAACAATGGAACATCGGAACTGTAATGCACATCCTGTCCCCTGTTTCCCAATGCATAGCCTCAACCATCGCCCTACTGTTATTTACCAGATTATAGTGACTCAGCAGGACTCCCTTCGGCAGGGAAGTCGTCCCGGATGTAAAGATCATGCAGGCAATATCTCCGGATACTACTTTTTCCTGGATCTGTCTTACTTCTGCACGCTCTTCAGAAGTCAGTGATTCATCCGATACCGCCGTATCATGCTCATCCAGATGGATAAACAGACGCACATTCGGAGTATCCTTTCTGATTTCATTCACAATCTCTTCATAATTTATGGTCTTATAGCCATCACCATAATACAGAACTTCCACATCGGCATAATTCAGGATTCCCTTTATTTCTTCCTGCTTATAACAGGTATTAATCAGAACCGGCACTGCACCCATTTTTACCAGGGCAAGAAATGTGAATACCCAGTTGGCACTGTTCACGCACCAGATTCCCACGTGAATCCCATGCCGGATACCAAGCCTGCTCATCTGCAGCATATAACGGTCTGTAATCCTGTCCATCTGTCCAAATGTCCAGCACAATCCTTCCATCTCCAGTGCTGTTTTTCCCTGATTTTGCAGAGCCTGCTCATGAAGACATTGGCCTATGGTTTTCTCTATCAATTCCATAATTTCCCCGCAGCTAGTATACCAGTTTAGTTGGTTCAAAGGGCTGCTGTTTAGGCTTCATCGCCGAAACCAGCAACCCTTTCTTTATTCATAAATTATTTGCGCTCATCTTTCCACACAAACATGATTCCCTTATCCTGCATCTCCTGAATCTGAGCATCATCATATCCCAGTTCCTTCAGAATATCAGGGCCCTGCTCTCCGATCAATGGGCCGGCGTTATATTCTGGTACACCCATCTCGGTAAATTTGACAGGAAGTCTTACCAGTCTTCTGGTATTTCCATTCGCATAGGTCATATCATAGAAGCAATGGTTCGCTTCCGCCTGTTTATCCATGCGAATCTCACTCCAGCTCTGGCACAGTGAGAACGGAATATCTGCAGCTTCCAGAATCTGCTTCCACTCTGCTGCGGTTTTCTTGCCGAATGCCTCCATAACCGCATCATATACCTCTGTGGTCAGACCATTCTTCTGACAGGTCAGAATCGGGAAAAACCGCTCATCTTCCACCATGTCTTCCCTTCCGATTGCAGCGATAAATCGTTTGTAATAGGTGTTGTAATCCGGCATACAGGTCTGAATATAACGGTCATCCTGGGTTCTCCATGCAGAGTTAAACGGATTTACATTTTCACGAACATTAATCGGATAATGCTGTGCAATGCCGTCATAGTTGGATGCCTGAACCATCATACCCATGTTGTATACGGCACTTTCAAACAGAGAGGTCTCAACCTTCTCACCGATGCCTTTGGTCTTTGCCTGATACAAAGCTGCCAGAATGCCGGCTGCCAGATTCATGCCAACGTTGTGATCTCCGACACCCGGAGCGCCGTTGAACGGAACACTGCCTTTCTGACGCAGAGAATCAAAGTAACCGCCTCTTGCAAAAAATGCTGTGAAATCGAATCCCGGAAGATCCTTATCCGGACCATATTCACCATATCCAGTACAAATTGCATAAACCAGTTTCGGATATCTGCCCTTCAAAGACTCATAATCCAGTCCGGCTCTCTCAAGCGCCTGTACTCTCCAGTTGGTAATCAACACATCTGCCGTATCCAGCAGTTTGAAAAATGCCTCTTTACCGGCAGGATCTTTCATATTCAGAGAAATGCAGCGTTTGTTGCCGTTTTCCAGATCCCAGGTCGTATTCTCATACATATCCAGCGGTCTTCCTTCAGACGGAGCAGTATATCTCAGCGGATCGCCTTTTGCAGATTCAATTTTAATTACATCCGCACCAAGATCAGCCATAAATCTTCCTGCCGAAGCTGCTGCAATGAAGGTAGCCAGCTCAACAACTCTAACGCCTTCCAATGGTTTGCTCATATCGATTCTCTCCTTTTTTATTTGTTATCACATTTCGTTGCAATCATATGAACTACATATGGAATCATAATTACCGGAATCGTCAGGTAACCAAGATATTTGTAGCCGACAGCTACGATCTTGTTCAGACCCAGCTGAGCGATCAGGAATGCAACAAGCGTGCAGACTGCAGTAACAACAATAACTTTTGTACCAGGTTTTGCGGTCGGATCAAAATTCTTATCCAGAGATGAACATACACGATTGGACATACCTGCGATCATATTTACCGCGGTAGATACGGAACCGAGTACAATCAGGATAGAAATAATCGGTCTCAGCACTTCCGGAGCCACACCCTTATTAACCAGAATCAACAGCGGAATGCTTTCTTTAGCAAAGTTCGGATCATCGGTAATTGCCATCAGGCCAAGAACTGCCATCAGAACGATTACTACGTTTACACCAAGACCATACAGCATGGAGGTCTTCGCATCATCCGGACTCTCAAATGGCTTTGCGTGCTGTACCAGCAAACCGATAGAAGCCAGCTGGAATGCTGCGTATACAATACCGGTCCATATTGCTTTTCCAGCAGGTGCCGGATTTGCCATGCTTGCTGAAATATTGGCAGAAATGCTGGTCCACTGAGTAATGATATTCGGAATATAAACTGCAAATAATCCTACCACAATCAGGACAGACAACGTTGCCGCAACTTTACGAACCACGTTTGTGCCATATACTGCAACAATAAAAATAAATACACCTACAAAAACCGTACCGATCCAGTGATTAATTCCAAATGCTGCTTCCATTGTACTGACACCGGTTGCAAATGCTGCTGCCGGAGCAACGCAAATGGTTACGATATAAACCAATTCGTACAGATTGGAAAAAATCGGTGCATACTTGCCGTAAAAGCTGTCATTAAAACTCTTGTAATCATATACTTCATGCTTCTTTGCATATTTCAGTGCATACCACTGGTAGAAAGCACCGATACACTGTGCCATAATACAGGTGATAAATGCCCAGATACCAAAGCTTACAAAATACTGACGAAGCTGATTACCAGATGCAAAACCGCCGCCAAACTGCGTTGTAAACCACACGAATGCAACGCCAACTGTTACTGACATCTTATCTTTGCTAATCATAAATCTGTCCCCCTATTTTTCTTCTCAGAACATCTCTTTAAATGCCTGAATCATCGTATTTGCCTGCTCATAGTTCACCATCTGACGATCCACTTCAATATTCAGATGCATCAGACCTGCTGCCTCACAGGCACGTTTAATCGGAACATAATCAAACTCTTCCGGGTCGCAGAATTTGGTCATCAGCACAATCACACCCTGTGCATTATGCTTTTTCGCCTGCTCCACAATATAATCAACCCGCTTCTTTTCCGGATCATACAGCAGCGTGCAGTTATCCATATCCGCAAACTTCTGCGCCATGGCATCCATCGGGTTTCCGCTTTCCGGTGCATCGGTGCGATACTGTCTGGATTCATGCGCCACATCGTCAAATACCACCTTAATGCCGTTATCGTCCAGAATCTTTAACAGGCTTGGCGAGTCTTCTAGTATACCAGTAATAAGCACACGAACTTTACCTTCTGCTTTCGGACCTGCTTTCAATTCTTCATTCAGCTGTTTTACGATTGCCGTATGTTCTTCCGGAAGCATAAACCATGCACTCTTGAAAACATCGCTTCTCTGTGCCGCAGTGATATCAGCATCAGACGCAATTTCTGCAAACTCTCTCATCACAGCATTATGTTCGTTGTAAATCTTAATGGACTCAGTCAGAGCAAATGCGGAATACTGTGCACCGGTTGCTATCGTCAGATCACTGATTACCCTGGCATATCCTGCCTTCGTAAATTTTAATCCATAAGCCGGTTTGCGATTCTGAGGGTAAGTCATCGGAATAAACGGAATATTCTTTACCGCATATTTCCAGTTCTGTCCCAGAGTTTTCAGAGAATCGCACAGGGACGGAATCACAATTGCGGATACACCGTCATACTCTCCCTTAATACCCAGTTCCAGAATTGTCTGCATAATGGAGCAAATAAATGCAGGGTAATATTTCTTTGCTTCGTTGATCTCCATATCGGCACCCCAGACACCCATCGGAACCAGCCCCATGGAATGAATGATTTCCTGAGGAGTATACACAGGAGCAACTGCTACAACCTTCTTACCTTCGGAAAGGTATTTTTCCAGCTGTTTTTTCGGAGATACAGCGACTTCATGAAGCTGCGCCAATAATTCATTAACTGCCATTTTACTTACCTCCTTTGTTTGCTTCCATGATTTCCATCAGACCCTGAACACGGGTATCATACTGAGCTTCTGAAAAGTTTCTCGGATCTGCCTGATCTCCGTCGAATGAAGCTACCGGAATATTGCATGCTTCTCCGATCTGTCTGCTCATCTCCGGCATGAATCCGGACCACAGCTTGCAGGAACGGTTGGTATGTACCAGAAGACCTTCTACATGATTCTCTTTACAAAGCTTGATTCTCTTATCTCGGGAACGCTCCAGGTTCATGGAGTTCGGAACCTCCGCATAAACACGGCACATCTCATCAAAGTCATTGTAAATATAGCCAAACGCATCGGCATAAATCGTGGTAACCATATTGATTCCTCTGCTCTTTAAACCGGTGGAGGTTACACGCAGCCACGGCCAGCATGCAATACCTTCAAACATGATACGGTATTTCTCTTCGGCGCGGAATGTGGAAAGGCCTTTCTCGTGGTTCTCCTTATACTCTTTCAGCAGGGTTTCCATTGCCTCGCCGGCTGCCTCTCTACCGCGGGCTGTAACCATAACTGCCATATGATTCAACAGATCAAATCCATTGAATGGAGAAGGTACATATTTTGCCTGGGAAGTCGCCTCAATCCATGCACGGCTTGCCCGACCGGAAGAAGCCATCACTTCCTTAAAACGCTCATCACTCCACTTTTTCCCGGTGATTTCTTCCAGCTGATGAACTGCATCCCAGAACTGACCTTTGATATATTCTACCTGTGCATCGGATACTTCATAGTCCGGATTGAATGGAATATCAATCATGATCATCGGAATGTTCAGTTCCTTAGCCAGATTCTCATACCACTTAATCATGCAGTTGCAGATGTTGTTGCAGCAAAGAACAAAATCCGGCATTGGCATATTCTGTTCCGGTGCATCCTTCAGTTTTGCATAAGCCAGACTGATTCTCGCATATGCGCAAAGGTCATTGGAATATCCGTCTGCCTCAGCTACATTACACATTCTCTCGCCGCCTCCGCGAGCTGCAATACCGGCTGCCTGATTTTCAGGATATACCACATACAATCCCAACGTTTCTGGAATTTCCACCGGGAAGTTGCTGGCACACCAGCCAATCTTCTCTCCACGTGCTTTTGCTTCCATTGCATCCGTATAAGCCTGCGCTGCAAGCTGTCCCAACTTATACTTGGCTGAATTCGGATCAACGACGTGTTTTGGTTTTGTTGTTTCCTGGCCCATTATAACATCCTCCTTATTATATTTTTGTGTAAAAAATACCCCGTTTTTTTACATAAATTTATCATAAGCGCCTGTATCATCAAAGGAAGACAGGTCGTTTACAATCATCACTTACTGCATGCCTTATCATATGCATATAAGGCAGCTCCCAATGCTCCCAGCAGCTGAGCAATTGGTGAATACTTAATCTCAACTCCCAGCTCCTTTTCCATGGCAACACGTACTCCGCCATTGCGGGCAACTCCGCCGCTCATACAAACTTCTTCGCGAATACCAATTCTCTTGGCCAGCGAACCAACCCGTACAGCTACCGACTGGCAGATACCTGCAACCAGATCAGGTGTCGATACACCATTCGCCAGCTGAGAAATGACCTCCGACTCTGCAAATACCGTACAGGTACTGGAAATCTTTACAGCTTCTTTTGCCAAAGCCGCCTGTGTCTCCAGATCTTCGATCTTCAGCTGCAGGATACCGGCCATCACATCCAGAAACCTCCCGGTTCCTGCCGCACACTTGTCATTCATCAGAAAATTAGACATACGTCCCTGCTCGTTCAAGGCAATCACCTTGGCATCTTGGCCGCCAATGTCGATGATTGTCCGAACATTCGGGAATATGTGATGTACCCCTCTGGCATGACAACTGAGTTCACTTACCTCACCGTCTGCCGCGGAGAAGATTTTCCTGCCATATCCGGTAGCAATAATCACCGATAGATCTTTTCTGGAAACCTTCGCATCTGCCAATACTTCTGTCAAAGCTTTCTCAGGCCCATCTGTACCAGTACCTGCTACCACAATTGAGGTACCCGCAATCTCCTGCCCATCCTTCAAAATGACGCATTTGGAAGTAGTTGATCCAATGTCAATACCTAACGTATACATACATCTGCTTCCTTTCTCGTTATTTTTTTAACATGTCATTAAAAAATAAAAATGCACACTAGAATACTAGTTGTGACATAAATAAATGTATTCCACGCATCTCATTTAATGTGCACTAGAATACCAGTTTTGACACACTTACTGTATCAATTTTTATCAAAAATGTCAATACTTTTCTCTATTCTTTTGTAAAATACTGCGGATATACCTCCATAGCCCGATCTCTGATCTCGGTAATGGTATCCAGATGTTCTGCAATCTTCATCTGGACCTGAATGTAATCGCCTGTTTTCATCGCTGATATGATACTCCTGTGCTGCTGAATCAGAATCGGCATTCTGTGCCCAAGCGCCACATCCAAATTGCGCCATCTGGAAAGGTGAAGCATCAGTTCTGCCAACATTTCTACCAGACAATACCGATCCACACTGGCTATAATTGTCTTATGGAACTCGGTATCCAGTTTTTGAAACTCCCGATTATACTCTACTTCGTCTCTATACTGCTCCTGCTTCTCTACATTCGCTTCCAGCTTTTCAATCAGTGCTTTCCTCTTTTCTTCATCGAGACGCTCAAACAATTCGTAAACCGCCTCTTTCTCAACCGCTCCACGCAGAATCAAAAGATTCTCCACATACTTTAAGTCAATCAGTGTCACGTAAGTTCCCCTCTGCGGATATACTGCCACCAATCCCAGCTGATTCAGACGCACAAAGATACTATGAATAATAGAGCGTGATACTCCATATTCCTCTGCCATCTGATTTTCACTGATCTTCTGTCCTGGTTCCAATTTCAATCTTAAAATTCTTCGACGAATATCCAGATACACCTCATCTGAACTCACAGGCTGCTTTCCGTCGCCATATCGCTCCATTTCAATCTCCTTCTCAATTTACCCTGATTTTGAAAACAAGGGGGCCTCTGCATTCACAACAGCCCCCTTGTTCCTGTACAAATTATAAAAATTCAGTATTATGCTTCTTAGTAGAACAGACGATTCACCGCACTGAAGATACCGCGGATCGATGCTCTGGTGATATTGGAGCTTACGCCTACACCGTAAGTCACTCTGCCGCTGCGCTTATCCATCAGATGGATATAGGAAACAGCCTGTGCATTCGAACCCGGGCGAAGTGCATGCTCATTATAATCCAGAACCTTAATCTCAATACCAAGCGTCTCTTCAAGACCTCTCTGAACTGCGTCGATCGGTCCGTTGCCAACGCCCTCAAAGGTCTTGTCAATACCATGATCTGTATAGGCAACCTTGGCCAAAGTCGCATATACGCCTTCTTCTACTTCTGTATCTGTAATCTGCAGCTTGCGGAAATGCAGCGGCTCTTTCTTATCCAGATAGTTCTTGCGGAACTCGTCCATAATCTGCTCCGGAGCAACCTCACCCTGCTTCTCGGAAATAGCCTGGATCACATCCGCAAATTCCTTGTGCATACCCTTCGGGAGCTTGAAGCCGAAGAATGTATCCATAACAAATGCCACACCGCCCTTGCCGGACTGGCTGTTGATACGAACGACCGGCTCGTACTGGCGGCCGATATCGGACGGATCAATCGGCAGGTACGGAACTTCCCAGATCTCGCCGCCTCTCTCCTTCAGAGCCTGCATGCCCTTATTGATCGCATCCTGGTGAGAACCGGAGAATGCGGTAAATACCAGTTTGCCGGCATATGGGTGACGCGGATGAATATCCATCTTGGTACAGCGCTCATATACCTCAGCAATCTCACGGACATTGTCTATCTCCAGCTCCGGATCAATGCCCTGAGAGAACATATTATAAGCCAGTGTCAGAATGTCTACATTACCGGTACGCTCACCATTGCCGAACAGGGTACCTTCCACACGGTCAGCGCCTGCCAGCAATGCCAGCTCCGTCGCCGCAATGCCGGTACCGCGGTCATTGTGCGGATGCACACTTAAAATGATGCTCTCACGGTTCTTGAAATGTCTGTTCATCCACTCAATCTGATCTGCATATACATTCGGAGTCGTCATCTCCACCGTAGACGGCAGGTTGAAGATAATCGGTTTCTCCGGTGTTGCCTGTCCCCAGGTATCCTGCACTGCATTGCAGACCTCCAGCGCATAGTCTAACTCCGTACCGGTAAAGCTCTCCGGTGAATACTCCAGCATCAGATCACCATCGTAATCCTTCGCATACTTCTTCACCAGCTCGGTACCCTCAATCGCAATCTGCTTGATCTCTTCCTTATTCTTGTGGAATACAACGTCACGCTGCAGGGTGGATGTGGAATTGTAAATATGCACAACAACCTTCTTGATGCCCTGGATCGCCTCAAATGTTCTCTTAATCAGATGCTCACGGCACTGAACCAGTACCTGTACACGCACATCATCCGGAATCATCTTCCGTTCAACCAGCTGTCTCAAAAAGTCGTATTCGATCTGAGAAGCCGCCGGGAAACCGATCTCGATCTCCTTAAAGCCCAGCTTCACCAGCATATTGAAAAATTCAATCTTCTCTTCTACTACCATCGGCTCAATCAGAGCCTGATTGCCGTCACGCAGATCCACGCTGCACCAGACCGGTGCTTTCTCAATCTGCTTATTCGGCCATTCTCTCTCCGGATAATCCACTACCGGTACTCTTTTATATCTTTTATAGTTTAACATGATTGCTCCTCCTCTAATCTTCTTACTGTCCTTTTCAAATACTGCATTCTTCCCTGTAACTGTCAACCGAAGCTTCGGAGTCGGTAAATCACGCCATAATTCTGGACAATAAAGATCGTTACCCTTTTAGGTCTAACCCCATCTTTCATCATTCCTTTACTTATAAACTCCGCTGAGGCTATCCGACGGAATGTCTCATGAAATAATAAACCCGGATGCTGACTCCATCCGGGTTTATTCCGACCTTTTCGTCGCAACGTTCTTATATTTTAACATAATTTGCATATTCTGACAAGCAATTCGCCGCAAAATATCATATAAAGTTACTTTTCTACATGCCCCTGCGCTTTCATCACTGCAATCACCTGATCCACGTACTTCTCGCACAATTCTTTGGAGGATGCCTCTACCATCACGCGAACTACCGGCTCGGTTCCGGACTGACGAAGCAGAATACGGCCATCCGCTCCAAGAGCCTCTGTCACTTTTGCGACCTCAGCCTGAACCTGCGGATCGTCCTGTGCTGCCTTCTTGTCATACACATGAACATTTTTCAGAACCTGCGGGAAAATCTCCACCTCGGAAGCCAGCTTGCCGAGGGATTCCTTCTTCTCCAGCATCAGTTCCATCACCTTTAAGGAAGTCAGGATACCGTCTCCGGTCGTGGCATGCTTACTGAAGATAATATGACCGGACTGTTCACCGCCCAGGCAGTTTCCGTTCTGAGCCATGTTCTCATACACATATTTATCGCCCACTGCCGTTTTCTCATAAGCGATGCCTTCCCGGTCAAACGCCTTGTAAAGGCCGAAATTCGACATCACCGTCGTCACCACGGTATTGTTGAACAGGGAGCCGTTCTCCTTCATATATTTGCCGCAGATATA
Organism: Lachnospiraceae bacterium; assembly: GCA_022776445.1. Classification (GTDB taxonomy): domain Bacteria; phylum Bacillota; class Clostridia; order Lachnospirales; family Lachnospiraceae; genus Brotaphodocola. Next base: position 2,369 of record JALFHZ010000026.1, on the reverse strand, counting down.
CAGAATCAGATCGCCGTTGACCTCATTGCCATTCTCATCTACCGCGATGCAGCGGTCTGCGTCACCGTCATAAGCAAATCCGACATCGCAGCCGTTGTCCTTTACAAACTGCTGAAGAACATGAATATGCGTAGAACCGCAGTCTTTGTTGATATTCAGTCCGTTTGGCGTATTGTTGATCACACGGGTCTCCGCACCAAGGGCATCGAATACATTTTTTGCAATGGCAGACGCACTTCCGTTGGAGCAGTCCAGCGCAACCTTTTTTCCTTTAAAGGAACGGGTAGCAATGGAGATCAGATAGCCGATATAACGATTTCTGCCTGCAGAATAATCCTTTGCGCATCCAATGACATCCTTCTGCGCAAACGGAATCTCTTCCATCTCGCCGTCCAGATAACGCTCAATCTCCTCGATGACGTTTTCTTCCATCTTCTCGCCCTTGCCGTTGATCACCTTGATTCCATTGTCATAGAACGGGTTGTGGCTGGCAGAAATCATGATGCCGCAGTCAAACTCCTCCGTACGAACCACATAGGAAACGCTTGGAGTCGTCGTAACGTGGAGCAGATATACATCTGCACCGGAAGCAGTCAATCCTGCAACCAGAGCATATTCAAACATATAACTGCTTCTTCGGGTATCTTTGCCAATCGCAATACGGCATCTGCCATCCGGATTCTGCGGACTTTTTCTCGGCTCTCTGCCGTAATACCAGCCCAGGAAACGACCTACCTTATATGCGTGTTCCACTGTCAGATTCACATTCGCTTCTCCACGGAAGCCGTCTGTTCCAAAATATTTGCCCATGATGTCAATCTCCCCTATTCTTCGATTTCCTTCAGGAAACGGCCCAGTGCATCCTGCCATGACGGCAGACGCTCAAAACCATTTTCCGATAATTTTTCCTTGCTCATCCGGCTGTTGGACGGACGCACGGCTTTCGCCGGGAACTGATCACTGCTCACCGGAGTGACAGCAACCTCTGTCATACCTGCCTGCCGGAAAATCTCCACCGCAAATTCATACCAGCTGCACAGGCCTTCGATGGTTGCGTGATAACGTCCATAACGATCGGTCTGAATCATATCCACCAGAAGGCGTGCAAGATCATATGTGTAGGTCGGCGAACCCACCTGATCATCCACCACGCTTACTGCCCCGCGCTCTCTGCCCAGACGCAGCATGGTCTTGATAAAATTCTTGCCGGCAACACCGAACACCCACGCAATACGTACGATAAAATACTTTTCCAGCAGTTCTTCCACTGCCAGCTCCCCTTCGTATTTTGTCTGTCCGTATACATTCAGCGGTGCACGGTCATCGTCAGGCTCCCAGGGCCGGGTGCCCTGACCATCAAATACATAATCGGTACTGATGTACATCATCTTGACACCGGCTTCTTTGCAGGCAAGCGCCACATTGCGGGTACCCTCGCCGTTGATTCTGCGGCACAGTTCCACATGATCTTCTGCAGCATCTACTGCAGTATATGCTGCGCAGTGAATGACTGCGTCAACCTGTGCTTCTTTTATTACCTTACGACAGATCTGCGCGTCCGTGATATCCATCTCCTCGACATCCACACCGATGCCTTCCAGACCGCGTTTTGCAAGCTCTGCCATCAGATCACAGCCCAGCTGGCCTTTGGCTCCGGTCACTAATACTCTCATGCTCATTTCAGTCTGTCTCCATACATTTTCTCAAAATAGCTGCTGTACTCACCGCTGATGATATGCTCCCACCACTCACGGTTGTCCAGATACCACTGGATGGTCTGCTGCATACCGGTCTCAAAGTTGTAAACCGGCTTCCAGCCAAGCTCTGTCTCCAGCTTCTTCGGGTCGATCGCATAACGCATATCATGGCCGGGACGGTCTGTTACATATTTGATCAGGCTCTCCGGCTTGTCCAGCGCGCGCAGAACGGTCTTTACAACTTCCAGATTCGTGCGCTCATTGTGACCGCCTACGTTGTAAACGCAGCCGTCAGCACCCTTGCGGATAATCAGGTCGATCGCCTGGCAGTGGTCATACACATGCAGCCAGTCGCGTACATTGGCACCGTTGCCGTATACCGGAAGTTCCTCATCAGCCAGCGCACGGCTGATCATCAACGGAATCAGTTTCTCCGGGAACTGATACGGGCCGTAGTTGTTGGAGCAGCGGGAAATTGATACCGGGACGCCGAACGTTCTGTGGTACGCCATCACGAACAGATCCGCGCTTGCCTTGGAAGAGGAATACGGACTGGAGGTGTGCAGCGGAGTCTCTTCTGTAAAGAACAGATCCGGGCGGTCCAGCGGCAGGTCACCGTACACCTCATCGGTGGACACCTGATGAAAACGCTTAATGCCGAATTCCTTACAT
>JALFHZ010000010.1 GCA_022776445.1 Lachnospiraceae bacterium | reverse complement strand
GGCCAGCTTGCTTTTCTCTTCACGCATGCCGGCGGATAAATCATCCTCAACCGCACATACGGTCATACCGGCTGCCTTTCCGGCCTGAATCCCTGCAGGGACATCTTCAAACACCATGCACTGTTCCGGTGCCGTCTGCAGGCTTTCCGCGACTTTCAGGTAGATATCCGGAGCCGGTTTTCCTGCCGCCACCTCACAGGCTGTCGTAATAACCTGAAAGTAGGAAGTGATCTGAAGCGCATGCAGCACCGCATCCACCATATCCCGCCCGTTGCTGGTGGCGATTCCGGCTTTGATACCGTGTTCTTTCAGATACTTCAGGAATCGAAGTGCCCCCTTCTTCAACGGCACTTCCGAGCGGTATTTTTCAATACTCATATCAATCCATGCCTGTTTGATTGCGTCAATGCTGTCCGGAATCCGGAAGCGTTCTTTAAAATAAACAGCGGTCTCAGTAAAGCCCATGCCTTCAATCTCCCGCTGCAGATCCGGCGGGCAGGTATGCCCGTATCGCCCCAGATACTCGATATCAATCTGCTTCCACATCCACATGGAATCCACCAGTGTTCCGTCCAGATCAAAGAGAACGGCCTTTTTCTGATTCAGAATATGCAGAAGTCCGGGGCGCTGTCCGTTCAGAAGCGCAAGCTCCTCATTCGTCAGATTCCGGTATTCACCGGGCTTTAAAGTCTCATCCAGCTGGAGCGTCCCCATGGACAGACGTTTCAGGTACTCCACCTTACATCCAAGTGCCTCAAACATCCGTTTCACCTGATGGAATTTCCCTTCGCGGATCGTCAGAAGCACTTCCGTCCATCCATCGTCTCCGGTTTTTCCAACCTCCAGTACCGCCGGCTTCACCTGAGTTCCGTCAGAAAGAGCCATTCCGGCTTCCATGATCTCCCGGGCATCTTCCGGCAGCGTGCCGCTGATGCGCGCGTAATACTGCTTATCCACATGCTTGTTCGGCGCGAGCAGCCGATGCGCCAGATCGCCGTCATTGGTCAGCAGAAGCAGCCCTTCGGTATCCATATCCAGTCTTCCCACCGGAAACAAATCATACCGCTTCTCGCCGTCCAGCAGGTCCAGGACGGTTTTGTGGAGCCGGTCTTCTGTGGCAGAGACGACCCCCTGCGGCTTGTAAAGCATATAATATTCAAACGCGCGATAGGTCACCGTGCTGCCATCCATGGATACCACATCCACGTCCGGATCGATCTTGCGTTCTGTTTTCTTTTCGACTTTGCCGTTGACCTGAATCCTGCCTTTTCTGGCTGCATCCCGGATCTGGGTACGGCTTCCCCTTTCCATCTCAACCAGATATTTGTCCAGTCTGATCATTTTTCCCATTATTGCCACCGCCATCCCGGATAATATTTGTTCTTAAAGGAACTTCCTGTATATTTTGCCCAGCCGAGCGGATATCCGTCCACGCAGATCAGATTCCATCCTCTGGCCGGATGTTCGCCTTCAGCAGGGAAGATTGTCTCGCCCTTCAGATAACGAATCACACGCTCATCTCCATGGCACATGGAAAAACAATGTGCGAACCTGTCCGCGGCACATGCCATGGCAGCAGCCTGAGAAGGCTCAAAACGCTTCTTTTTCCATTCGCCCAGCAGAAGCCCGGTGCGCAGATACCGCAGATTCCAGCTTCGGTTAAAAATACCAGGCAGATAATAAACGGCATCTTCCTTTATCATAATACGGCTTCGATCCAACGGACAGGAAAGAAGCGCTTCCCATTCCCTGAAATCACTTTCCTGCTCCAGCTGACGAATCTTCGCCGCATCCGGATTACGGCCGGAGAATGTTGCGGTACCGTGTGGCATTCCGGCAGCGTTTTCTTTTTTTCTTAATAGTGCCGCAAAATGCCCTTCTCCGTCAATCCGGTGCGGAAACAGGCGAAGCACAGGACTTTTGTCCACTCCGGCACAGGCACCTTCCCATAGTGGAATCGGCACCAGCTCCATGTCCGGTTCCCTGGAAAGGAGCCACTGAATCGTGTCTTCATCCTCTTCTCTCGCAAACGTACAGGTAGAGTACAGGAGCATTCCGCCCGGCTTCAGCATCCGGACTGCCTGAGTCAAAATCTCACGCTGAATCGGCGCATAGTATTCCGGTCCATGTTCCATCCAGCTTCTGATCAGTTCGGGATCCTTGCGGAACATCCCTTCACCGGAACAAGGTGCATCTACCAGAATCTTGTCAAAAAACGCACCGAAAGTATCCGCAAGCTTCTCGGGTGTCTCACTGGTTACGCAGATATTGGCAATGCCGAACAACTCCAGATTTTTGAGCAGTGCACGCGCACGGGAATTGCTGATATCGTTGGATACCAGAAGACCCGTTCCCCCCAGCTTCGCACCGAGTTCCGTACTCTTTCCCCCCGGTGCTGCACAGAGATCCAGCACACAGTCTCCCGGAGCAATCGGGAGAAGTGCCGCCGGCGCCATTGCACTCGGTTCCTGCAGATAATAGAGTCCGGCATAATAATAGGGATCCTTCGATGGGCGGCTGTCATCCATGCAGTAATACCCATTCTCAGTCCATGGGACACGGCGGTCTGTAAACAGCCCCATCCGCTCCCAGGCATCACAGTCCAGTCTGGTCTGGTTGATTCGCAGTCCCTGAAACGGGGGAGCCTCATAGCTTTTCAGCCAGGCTTCATATTCCGCACCCATAAGCTGCTTCATATTGGTCAAAAAGTTTTCCGGTAATCTCATAATCACTCTGCTTTCTGTCTGTTTTTCTGTATTGCCTTCCGAACGGCATATTTTATTCAGTATATCATAAAACATTTCCCAATGGAATAAAAATAAAAAAATGATACTGTGCGGGTGAATCGTTTGCTCCCGATCCTTCTTCTGATCCTGCTTCTGATCTGGCCGTCGTATTCCATACAGGGAGCACAGGACGGGCTTCTTCTGTGGTTTCAGATCGTCCTTCCCACCCTGTCTCCGTTTATGATTGTCACGCAGCTGATTGCGGCTTCCGGAGGTATCCGGCTTCTGATGCGTCCGTTCTCCCCGTTTCTGCGGCGGTTGTTCGGACTTTCCTATCCGGGCGGTTACGTGCTGCTCTGCGGCCTGCTTTGCGGATATCCGCTCGGTGCCAGACTGTGCGCGGATTTTGCCGCGCGCGGCATCATCAGTAGAAACGAAGCCAGATACCTGCTGGCGATCTGCAATCATCCGAGCCCCATGTTTCTGCTGGGTTATGTGCAGAAACAGCTTCCGGCTCCAATATCTCCGGCGCTGCTGCTTGCATGCCTCTATCTTCCGGTGTTTCCGCTGTCATGGCTGGCCAGAGCCATTTACTTCAGAAACGTTCCCTCTGATACGGAAAAGCAGAGCGCTGACCATGCTTCCGATACCATACCGGACTCCGCACAGAATGTCCGGTCCACGCTGGAGGAGATTCTGATGTCTACCTGTGATACTATGGTGATCATCGGCGGATATATCATGATTTTTTCCATCTTATCCTCGTGGATCGGACAGATGGATTTCCTTCCTGTCCGCAGTCAGGCGCTGTTATCCGGTCTTGCTGAAATCACAACCGGAATTCATCAGATCTGCAGAACCTGGGATGCCGAACAGTGCCTGCTGCCGGTAATCGGCATCGCCGCGTTCGGAGGATGCAGCGGCATCTTCCAGACACGCAGTGTAATCGCAGTATCAAAAAATGCCGGACTGTCCATCCGGCATTATGTGATATGGAAAGCAGTGCACGCCTTCCTTTCCTGTGTGATTATGCTTCTTCTGCAGGAGCTGCTTCTTCCTCGCCTGTAGATATACTGCCAGCCAGCTCATTACGGTTGGAGGTTACGATGTCATAGCTGGACTGCATGGAAGAAATAAATGCATCAAACCGTCCCTGCGCACCTTCCATGGAGTGTGTGATGATAGCCTGAAGGCTCTTGAGCATATCATCCGTGTAGTTGATCGAACCCTGACGGATGCTGTTCGCCTCCTCAACAGCACTGTCAATGATAGCCTGAGCCTGCATCTGTGCTTCCTCTACGATCTGGTTGGCACTTGCATATGCTTTCTGCATGATTTCGTGTTCATTGACCAGTTCATTGGTCTGAGCGGTTGCTTCCGCAAGCATGGCATCTGCCTGCGTACGTGCATCATTCAAAATGGCATCCTGGTTGCTGATGATCTTCTGGTATTTCTTGATCTCATCCGGGATGCGCAGACGCAGCTCCACCAAAAGCTCCTCCAGTTCCTCTTTATTTACCAAAATCTTTGTATTGGACAGCGGCTGGAACTTGCAGCTGTCAATATACTCCTCAATCTCACCGATTAACTGTTCGATTCTGCTCATTTATCCTCTCTCCTTGCTCTGTATTTGTCAGGTTACTGCCTGCTTCTGATCTTGTCCCGCACAATTCTGGCAATCTCGGGGGGAAGGAATCCGCTGATATCCCCATGATAGCCGGCGATCTCCTTCACGATGCTGGAACTGAGATAAGAATATTTTAAATTCGTTGTCAGAAAAATGGTGTCCACATCCGGCGCAATCACACGATTCGTCTGGGCCAACTGTAGTTCATATTCAAAGTCTGTAATTGCACGAAGTCCGCGCACGATTACGTCCGCATGATTCTGATGTACAAAATCCACCAGCAGTCCACCAAAAGACTGTACCTCGACATTATCTAGATGGGAAGTTACATTCTTTAACATATTAACACGTTCTTCCACAGAAAACAACGGCGATTTTGAATTATTATTTAAAACTCCGATGATTACATGGTCCATCATCTTCGCAGTGCGCTCGATGATATCCAGATGACCTAATGTGACCGGATCAAAGCTGCCCGGATATACTGCTTTTGCCATATCATTCTCCCCGATAGACAAACACATGCCGGTTTGTCTTGTATTCTTTATTTTTTTCTAATGTAAAACCCAGAGATTCCAGATAGTCGAACTCTGTCTCCAACGATGCCTCTATGATAATCGTACTCTGCTTGTCAATCATACCGGACCCGGTCAGATATTCGAGCATCTGACGTTCCAGCAGATGATTGTACGGCGGATCCATAAAAATAAAATCAAACCGGTATTTACCTTCCAGACGCTTCAGGGCAGTCAGGGCATCACAGTTCATGACAACCGCACGGTCTTCCAGATGTGTCGCCTTCAGATTGTCCCGGATGCAGGCAACCGCACGTGCATTCTGCTCAACAAACACACAGCGTTCGGCTCCGCGGCTCAACGCTTCAATCCCGATCGCACCGCTTCCGGCAAAAAGATCCAGGAAACAGCAGTCTGCCAGATCATACTGGAGCATATTAAACAGAGTCTCTTTAATCCGATCGGTCGTCGGTCTGGTATCCATTCCTTCCAGAGTTTTTAACGGAGTTCGCCTCGCACTTCCTGCTATTACACGCATGGTTTATCTCCTTTGAAATTTTTTCTATATCATTATAATTGTATTTTTTTCAAGATACAAGCAGTTTGTTTGGGAAACAGGTATAAATTTTCCTATAGCATAGAAAAAGAAGCTGCCACTCCACGATCCTCAACCGTGAGAGTGACAGCTCCCCTCGTTGTTTACAGGTTATTTACCTGCCATCTGTCTTTCCTGGGCTTCGATCATTTTCTTGACCATATACCCGCCGACAGAACCATTCTGAGCGGAAGTCAGGTTACCATTATAACCCTCGGATAACGGTACTCCAAGCTCGTTCGCAACCTCCATTTTGAAACGGTTCAGTGCCTCTTTTGCTTCAGGTACCTCTGCTCTGTTAGAAGATCTGCTTGCCATAATGTTGGCCTCCTCTCTGAAGTTCACCTGTCCTGAGACAGGTGAAGGATCACACTGCCTCACAACCGGCTTGTTTTGTGTTACGATGTTAGTATGTGAGTTAGCCGAAATAATAACCTGGCATGTTCTTCGTAAGCTGTCAGAATTTTGAAATTTATTTAGCCTGAATGTATCCCTGTGCGGTCAGAAGCTCTGCACACAGAACTGCGCCTCCTGCAGCACCGCGGACGGTGTTGTGAGACAGACCGACAAATTTATAATCATATACGGTATCTTCTCTCAGACGACCAACGGAAATACCCATGCCGTGTTCGAAGTCAACATCCAGAGTTACCTGCGGACGATTATCCTCTTCCAGATACTGGATAAACTGTGCCGGTGCACTCGGAAGCTTCAGCTCCTGCGGAAGTCCCCTGAAGTTAACCATGCGGTCAATCAGCTCTTCTTTGGTTGGTTTCTTGCGGAATTTCACAAATACAGCAGCCGTATGTCCGTTCAGAACCGGAACACGGATGCACTGGCAGGTGATCACAGGCTCCTGAGCCTTGACAATCACGCCATCCTTAATCTCGCCCCACAGACGAAGAGGCTCCTGTTCGCTCTTCTCTTCTTCCCCGCCGATGTACGGAATGATGTTCTCTACCATCTCCGGCCAGTCCTTAAAGGTTTTGCCTGCACCGGAAATTGCCTGATAAGTGGTGGCAACCACCTCATACGGCTCGAACTCCTTCCATGCAGTCAGCACCGGAGCATAGCTCTGGATGGAACAGTTCGGCTTTACGGCAATGAAGCCCTTCTGAGTACCCAGACGCTTCTTCTGGAATTCAATGACTTTGAAATGCTCCGGGTTGATCTCCGGCACTACCATTGGAACATCCGGAGTCCATCGATGCGCACTGTTATTGGAAACAACCGGAGTCTCCGTCTTTGCGTAAGCTTCCTCAATGGCCTTGATCTCATCCTTGCTCATATCGACAGCGCTGAATACAAAATCAACGCTTGCCGCAACCTTCTCCACCTCGTTGACATTCATGACTACCAGCTTCTTTACAGCTTCCGGCATCGGAGTGGTCATCTTCCAGCGTCCGCCGACTGCCTCCTCATAAGTTTTTCCTGCGGAACGTGGGCTGGCAGCTACGGTAACTACCTCATACCACGGATGATTCTCCAGAAGGGAAATAAATCTCTGTCCTACCATACCGGTCGCGCCAAGCACGCCTACTCTCAGTTTCTTTTCCATAATTGTATTCTCCTCATGTGTTGTCCGGGTATCTTTCAGGGATATCTTATGTATCGTTCACTCCCGGTTTTTTGATTCCTGATTATACTAGCTCAAATCTTTCAAAAAATCAATACTTATTCGTCAGAAAAATACATTTGTACGTGCATCAAAGACAATATCTTTGCATACAAAACAAATGAACGTGAGGGACGGATTTTTGTTTCGAATTCCATCCCTCCGCTTTATAAATTACAGCCGTGCCCTGCTGCCCTTTCCGTCTCTTCTGGCAATCTTAAGTTTGTTCAAATGAATCTCTTTCTGCTTGTAGGTGATCACCGGATCTCTGCCCACGAACCAGATGGATTCCAGCACTTCGCCCTCGGCCATCCGGATTCCGCGCACACCGCGGGAATTCTTCTTCATTTCCGGAATCTCTTCCATGGAGAACCGCAGGAACATATCGCCGGAGGTTTGAAGTACAACCTCAGTCTCCTGTCCGACGATCTTCACAGCAATCAGTTCATCTCCATCCTGAAGCCTGGTTGAAGCAACCGTACGGTTGTTGGTGACAAATTCTTCCGCCGGCACCTGCTTGACCAGAGCCTGCTTTGTTGCGAACAGGAGCATCTGTCCCTGCATGGCATGACAGCTGGTCAGGTAAAGAATCTCCTCTTTGCTTCCTTCGTATTTACTGATATTGTCAATCGGCGTTCCTTTATCCCGCAGCTTGCCGTATGGGATATCCAGGACCTTGATCTGATGCAGGCTGCCCGTGTTGGTGAAAATACAGATCTTGTCCGTATTGATACATGGAATTACATAGCGATAATCGGTATCAACCGTCTCCTGATTCCGGTCATAGGACGCGCGGTCCAGCAGCTTGCAGTATCCGAAGCGGTCCATGACAAAGACTACCTCCTGCACTTCCAGCGGTGTCTCTTCCACAACCACTTCCTTGCTGTCCTCGATGCGGGTTCTGCGGGCAGAAGCAAATTCCTTTTTGATGTTTTCCAGATCATCCTTGATCACTTTATCCATATTTTTCCGGCTCTTCAGGATTTTCTCATATTCCGCGATTTTTTTCAGGCATTCCTTATATTCTTTCTCAAGAGCAAGGATTTCCAGACCGATCAGCTTGTAAAGACGCATTTCCAGAATGGCAGATGCCTGCTTTTCCGTAAAACGAAGCTGTTTTGCGTCCTCCTCAAAGCCTGGATGACGGAAATTGATATTGGAGATATCGCCGTTCATCAGACAGGCTTTGGCATCCTTCAGATTGCGGGAGCCGCGCAGGATTGCGATAATCAGATCAATTACATCACAGGCTTTGATCAGACCTTCCCGGATCTCCTTGCGCTCCAGCTCCTTGTCCAGCAGCGCCCGGTATTTGCGCGTGTTATTCTCATACTGGAATTCCAGATAATTCTTCAGAATACCGCGCAGATTCAGCGTCTCCGGCCGTCCATGCGCGATCGCAAGCATATTGACGCCGAAAGTGTCCTCCAGCTTTGTCTTTTTATACAGAATATTGCGGATTTTGTCAATATCCGCATCCTTCTTCAGCTCCAGTACGATGCGAACGCCTTCTTTGTTGGACTGGTTGGAGATATCCACTACATCCGGAAGCTTCTTGGATTCCACGAGATCGGCCACATCCATCAGGAATTTATTGATGCCGGCACCAATCATCGTGTAGGGAATCTCGCTGATAATCAGTTTGTCCTTATCGCTGCGGCGTTTTCCGAGTTCGACTTCCAGCTTGCCGCGCAGCCGGATCCGGCCGGTACCGGTTTCGTAGATCTCTGCCAGATCTTTCTTGTTGGCAATGATGCCTCCGGTCGGAAAATCCGGTCCCGGCATATATTCCATCATCTCTGCGGTGGTCAGATCCGGGTGATCAATGTACGCCTCCACCAGATCAATCACTTCCCCCAGATTGTGCGGCGGAATGCTGGTACTCATACCCACGGCAATACCGTCTGCGCCGTTGATCAGCAGGTTCGGTACACGCACCGGAAGTACCTCAGGCTCCTTTTCGGATTCATCGTAATTCGGGACAAAATTGACTGTCTTATCCAGATCCTTCAGATACACCTCTTCCGCAAATTTCTGAAGGCGCGCCTCGGTATAACGCATCGCAGCCGCTCCGTCGCCCTCAATGGAGCCGAAGTTGCCGTGACCGTCCACCAGTGCCATTCCTTTTTTGAACTGTTGGGACATCACCACCAGCGTATCATAGATGGAACTGTCACCATGCGGGTGATATTTACCCATGGTATCACCGACAATACGTGCCGATTTCCGGTGAGGTTTGTCGTGTCCCAGCTTCAGTTCACTCATATCGTAAAGAACGCGGCGCTGTACCGGCTTTAAACCGTCCCTCGCGTCCGGGATGGCACGGGCAGTGATGACACTCATGGAGTAGTTCAGATAACTGCGCTGCATCTCCTCAGAAAATTCCGTTGTCAATATCTTTTCAGCCATGTTTCCTCTCCTTATGCATCAATCTCTGCTTCGTCTGCGTGGTCGTAGATAAACTGCCTGCGCGGCGGAACATCGCTTCCCATCAGCATTTCCGTCACCTCAGAAGCCAGTCTGGCATCCTCAATCTCCACGCGCTTGAGCACACGCCGCTCCGGATCCAGCGTTGTTTCCCAGAGCTGTTCCGGGTCCATCTCACCAAGACCTTTGTAGCGCTGCAAGCGGAACTCTCCGGTATGCGTCTTCCGGTAGCGTTCCAGTTCCTTATCATCATAAAGATACTGATCCTGTCCCCGGGAAGGCATCACTTTGTAAAGCGGCGGCATAGCAATATAGACATGTCCGTTGTAAATCAGCTCCGGCATAAACCGGTACAGGAATGTCAGCAGCAGCGTATCGATATGGCTTCCGTCCACATCGGCATCCGTCATCAGAATGATCTTGTGATAACGCAGCTTCGAGATATCAAAGTCATTGCCGTATCCCTCGGAAAAACCGCAGCCGAACGCATTGATCATTGTTTTGATCTCCGCGTTGGCAAGCACCTTGTCCATGGAAGCTTTCTCCACGTTCAGAATCTTGCCACGGATCGGCAGGATTGCCTGATACTGCCGGTTGCGTGCCGTCTTGGCCGAACCGCCTGCGGAATCACCCTCTACGATGAATATCTCACATTTTTCCGCATCCCGGCTCTCGCAGTTAGCCAGTTTTCCGTTGCTGTCAAACGAAAACTTCGATTTGGTCAGCATGTTGGTCCTGGCTTTCTCCTCTGCCTTGCGGATTTTGGCGGACTTTTCCGCACAGGCGATGATGCCCTTCAGCACCTCCAGGTTGCGGTCAAAATAATGCTGCAGCAGATCGCCGCACACCGTAAACACTGCTTTCGTTGCATCGGCGCTGGCAAGCTTCGTCTTGGTCTGCCCCTCAAAAATCGGATCCGGATGCTTGATCGCAATGATGGCAGTCATGCCGTTTCTCGTATCCGCACCGGTGAAATTCGGATCCTTGTCCTTTAAAATGCCGAGTTCCTTTGCGTAGGAGTTGATCAGCTGGGTAAACCGCGTTTTGAAGCCGACCAGATGCGTGCCGCCTTCCTGCGTAAAGATATTGTTGCAGAAACCGAGAATAGTCTCTTCAAAGGTATCTACAAACTGGATCGCAGCTTCGACTTCGATTTTATCCTGTTCGCTTTTGAAATAAATCGGATCATGAATGGCGGTCTTGCCGCTGTTCAGCTCTTTGACATAGGCTACAATGCCTTCCGGCTCGTGAAAGGTAATCTCTTCTTCCTCCCCGGCTCTGTGATTGGCATAGTCAATCACCAGCTTTGGATTCAGATAGGCAGTCTCATGGAGACGGCTTTTCAGCCAGTCCGCCTTGAATCTTGTCTTCTCAAAGATGGTATCATCCGGAAGAAAATTGATCTCTGTTCCGGTCTCCTTCGTTCGTCCCATGGTCGGCAGCAGTCCATTCACCAGATCAATCACCGGAATACCGCGTTCGTAGGCATCATGATGAATATAGCCGTTTTTATATATCTTGACATCCATATGCGCGGACAAAGCGTTCACAACCGAAGAACCGACTCCGTGAAGACCTCCGCTGGTCTTGTACGCGTCGTTGTCAAACTTTCCGCCTGCATGCAGTGTGGAAAGTACAACACGTTCTGCGGATACTCCCTTTTTGTGCATCTCCACCGGAATACCGCGTCCGCTGTCTCTGACCGTACAGGAACCGTCCGCTTCGAGCGTCACCCAGATATGGTCACAAAAACCCGCCAGATGTTCATCCACCGCATTGTCCACGATTTCATAAATCAGATGGTTCAGTCCCTTGGTGCCAACTCCGCCGATGTACATACCGGGGCGTTTCCGGACTGCTTCCAGTCCTTCCAGGACTGTGATGCTGTCTGCATTGTATTGTGTCTTTGCCATGATATTCCTCCAAACTGTTTCATCCAACGTACCTTTTCCGCCTTCCGAAAAAGCACACTGTGCCTATTATACTAAAAAAACCCTTTCAAAAGCAAGTTATTTTTCGAACTTACTTTCGAAAGGGTTTCATGGAATCAGGAATTATCTCTGAACACGTGCTCCTGCGCCGCCCATGATTGCTTCTACTTCTTTCTTGCTTGCCATGGTCGTATCACCCGGAGTAGTCATAGCCAGTGCACCGTGAGCTGCACCATAGTTTACAGCCAGTTCTGCATTTTCCGTAGTCATCAGACCATAGATCAGGCCGGATGCAAAGGAATCGCCGCCGCCTACACGGTCCATAATCTCCAGACCCTTATAGTCTTTTGCCTTGTAGATCTCGCCGTCTGCCCAACAGATTGCACTCCAGTCATTCACGGTAGCTGTCTTTACTTCACGCAGAGTCGTCGCAACTGCCTTGAAGTTCGGGTAGGTCTTGGCAGCCTCATTGATCATCTTCTTGTAGCCATCCAGGTTCAGCTCTTTTAAGTTCTCATCATTGCCCTCAATCTCGAATCCCAGACATGCGGTGAAATCTTCCTCGTTGCCGATCATAACGTCCACGTACTTGGCGATCTCCTTGTTCACTTCCTGAGCCTTCTCCTTACCGCCGATCGCGCTCCACATGGAAGGACGATAGTTCAGGTCGTAAGATACGATGGTGCCGTATTTCTTAGCGGTCTTGATTGCTGCCAGAACGGTCTCGCAGGACTGCTCGGATAATGCAGCGTAAATACCGCCGGTATGCAGCCAGCGTACACCCAGAGTTCCGAAAATGTACTCGAAATCAAAATCTTCCGGAGTTGCCTTGGAGATTGCAGTATTTGCACGGTCAGAGCAGCCTACTGCGCCACGGATACCAAATCCACGCTCGGTAAAGTTAATACCGTTCCGACAGATGCGTCCGATGCCGTCTGTCTTCATCCATTTGATCAACGAAGTATCCACACCGCCCTGAAGAATGAAATCCTCCATCAGCATACCCACTTCATTGTCAGCAAATGCAGTAATCACAGCAGTCTTCAGACCGAAGCATCTTCTTAAACCGCGGACTACGTTGTACTCACCGCCGCCCTCCCAGGCACGGAACTGTCTTGCGGTACGGATTCTGCCTTCGCCCGGATCCAGACGAAGCATAACCTCTCCCAAAGAAACTGCGTCGAACGTACATTCATTTGCTGGTCTTAATTTTAAATCCATAGCTATCCTCTCCTTTTCAGCTTTTATTTGCCGTCTCCATTATAATACAAAATGGTGTCGGGGTCAAAAGGTATTTTGTCCCCTACGATATACGGATTACTTCGCATTTCATGCTTCCGCAAGCCTGTCACATTTTTTTTCTGTACTGTTCCGGAGTGATGCCCTCCACCTTCTTAAAGACCTTGGAGAAATATGTGCTGTTCTCATAACCCAGGAGATCAGAGACCTGATAGACCATGTTCCCTTCCGCAAACAGCTGCTTTGCCTTTTTGATTTTCTGGCGGTTCACATAAGGGATAAAATTCTCATTCATGGTCTTCTTGAAAAATGAACTCAGATACGGTTCGGATACGCCGATGTACTGAGCGACATCCGAAAGCTGGATCGCTTTGTCGAGGTTATTGTCGATGTATTCCAGGGCACTCTGAATGATATCTGACTCAGACTTTTTCTGTCTTGTAAAAAACAGGGCTGAGAACTGATGGACAAATTCTGCGCACCAGCGCTTCATATCAGCGAAGTTTGTAATGTGAACCATTTTCTGATAATGTTTGTAGCTGTCAAACACTTCGATTTCCTCAATGGCACCTCCAAGCTGCCCGGCCTTATCAGAAAACCGGCTGATGATTTCGATCATAAGCTTTTTGACCAGCGTTACCGACAGATATTTATATTGAAGAATCTGATCAAACAGTTCCTCCAGCGTATTCATAATTTCCTGCTCCGAAATTTTCTGTATGCCTCGTTCCAGCTTCTCCATATAAGCGGAAACATCAAATGGATATGTCTTCTGCACATGAACGGGCAGCTCCAGAAAAGCGATCTCCCTGCCGAGACCGTAAAATCCATAGTTTTCGATGGTATTGGCAATTCGTACAAAAAATCTGGATTCGTGGTTCTGATTCTCATAAGGAGTGATGCCGATATAACAGCGGTTCGTCATGAAAGGACTGATCTGCATCATCAACTGCTCGACTTCCTCCAGATTTGTTTCTTCTCTCATAAGAATCAGAAGTTTTCCTTCATAGTTTATACTCATTAAACTTCTGCCCAGATTCTGATAGAACTGGCAGGCAATCGTCTCGACAATTTTCATGTCTGTCATTTCCTGTGAATGCTTCCACAGCATATAAAAGCTCAGACACCATCCGGTCTGATATTCATCCGGAATATTCTGTATTTTTTCCTTTGTTTCGCAACTGATCTGAGCCGCCGACTTCTGAGGCTCTTTCCATTCCAACGCAGGAATCTCCAGCAGATTGGACAGAGAGACGGTCAGTTCTTCCCGTGACAACCCGAATTTGCGGATATAATCAACAGCGCCCAGTTTCATGGCTTCTTTTACCGTATCAAAATCATCATAGCAGCTGACTACGATCGTCCTGACAGGGATATTCTGTTTTTTGATTATTTTCAGCAGTTCCAGGCCGCTGATTTCGGGTATATTCAAATCCAGAAGCATGATGTCCGGATGCTCTTTCTCAATCTGGTTTAGTGCCTCCCGGCCATCCTGGGCATCCTCCAAAAGTGTAATGCCCAGCTCCTCCCAATTGATCAAGGAACGCATTCCGACTCTGGCAAGCAGCTCATCCTCAACGATCAATGCTTTCATCATCATCCGCCTCCTGTTTTATCGCCGGGATTCTAAGGGATATTTTAAATCCCACTGCGATCTCGGTATCAATCTTCAATCCATATTGTTTTCCAAACAGAGCCTGAATCCGTTTATGGATATTGGACAGGCCGATACCGGTAATTCCCCGTTTGTTCGGAATCTCCTCTGCTTCCAGATCCAGAATCTTCCCATGGATTCCCGCCCCGTTGTCAATTAGAGTCAAAACAATATCCTTACCGCTCAATTCCCCTCTGAGAGCAATAATCCCCTGCTCCAGATGACTCATACCGTGAATAAACGCGTTTTCTACCAGTGGCTGCAGACAGAACCGGGGAATCAGATATTCCCTGATCTGATCCGGAATGACAAAGAAAAACTGTACTTTATTTCCAAAGCGTATCTGCATGATTTTTACGTACGCATCCAGAATCTGCATGGTATTTTGGATCGTTTCCATTTCCTCATCACTTTTGTAGGTTTCACCCAGCAGAATACCCAGTTCAGAAAGAATATCCGCCACTTCATGATCCTGGTTGATGGATGCCTTCCAGCGGATTGCATTGAGCGTGTTGAAAAGGAAATGGGGATTAATCTGGGCCTTAAGCGCATCGAATCTGGCTTTTTCTTTCATCTCGGTTTCCCGGCGCACTTCCTCCATCAAAAGCCGGATTCGTTTCTGGGCCAGAAGCATACCGTCTTCCAGAGCCGTTGTTTCCTGAAAATAATTTTGTTCCAGCATAAGCAGCTCCGGGTCATCCTGTCCGATATACTGGATGCGGTCCGCAAGAGCCAGAATCGGTGTTGTGATATATCCGGAAACAGAGAGTACGGCAAGTACCAGAAAAATGGTAACGGCAGCTACACAAAGGATTAAATAATAGATAATCTGCTCACTTCTGGCAAAAATATCATGAATTCGTCCGATATACATGACGGTATTGCTGCTGGAATCGAGGGAAGAAGACATAATATAATAATCGGCGTACTTCCCCTGACGTTTCCCCTCCTTTTTCCAGCGTTCAAACAGCTCCTTCATATCCTCTTCCGGTACTTTATGGGTATTGCCTACTATCACATCGCCTTTCGGGGAAAACATGGCAATGGTTCCCCCCTGAAAGCTTTCATTATCGTTAAACTGAAAGAATATCTGTTTGGGAATCCGAACCAGCACATACCCCATGCTTTGTCCCTGATACTTTACCAGCGCCCGCCCGAAAGCGACATACTGTTTATTGTCATTGTAATAGAAAAGGTCGTTAATCGCATCATTCCAGTAAGGAACCTGCCCGCTTTCCTTCATTTCCTGATACCAGACGGTTTCCGGAACCTCCGGTGACACATCCCAGGCTCTTATGGAGCTGATCAGCCTTCCATCATTGGTAAGGATCATCATTTCTCCTTCAAAGCTTCCCATAGTCGATACCTGACAATTCAAAATCATTTTTTCGATCTGCTCGGTTGCTCTATTCTTTTCATAACGATTTTGTGCTTCATAATATCTTTTCAGGAATTTATTGTTTTCCGTGTAGGTGATCATGGTGCTGCTGGCATAATTGGACTGCAGAATCGCACTGTCAATCCCGGTCACGTTCTGACTGAACAACATACGGAATGCTTCCTGAATGCCCCTGGAAGTGGTATGCTGCAGCAAAAATCCAAGAATAGTCAATGCAAGAAAAAGAGGCACAAGAACAAAAAGTATAATTCCTTTTACCATACTGTAACGGATACTTGGTTTCTGGCTTTTCTTTTTCATTATTTACTATCCTCTGTCAAATCTTATCCTTTTACTGCGCCTGCCGACAAACCGCCTACCAGATTTTCCTGAACGAAGACAAAAAATACAATGACGGGGATCAGGCTCAGGATAACAGAAGCCATCAGAGGTCCCCAATCAGTAGAATACTCACCGATATAATCACGAATGCCGACCTGAACTGTCTTCTTAATTGCAGTATTGATAAATGTATTCGCATACATGAATTCATCCCAGGACATCAGAAAGCAGTACAAAGTTGTTGCTGAAATACCCGGTTTTGCCATGGGAAAAATCACCTTGATGAACGATTGAAAGCGGTTACAGCCGTCGATCATGGCAGACTCTTCAATTTCCCAGGGAATCTGCAGAAAGAAGGTACACATATTCCATACGGCAAACGGAAGTACAAAGGAGCAGTTAATGATGATCAGTCCCGTATGGGTATCAATCAGTCCCAGTTTTTTCATGATAACATAATAAGGAATGGAAAGCAACACGCCCGGAAACATCTTGGTAAACAAGATCCCCATCTTCATTTTTTCCGCTCCGACGATATTGTAGCGGCAGAAGCCATAGGCTGCCATAATGGCCACTACCATGGAAATCATTGTTACAATCACGGAAATATAAGCGCTGTTGATGAAATAACGTACAAAATTCGACTGAAACAATACCTGCTTAAAGTTGCCAAGGGTAATGTAAGTAGGAATAATCTGATTGATATCATAAATCTGTTCCGGTGATTTCAACGCAGTCATAAACACCCATAAAAACGGAAGGAGTGAACACAGTGCAATAATCACCGATAATACATAAAGTACAGTTGTCTCTATTTTTGTCCTCTTCATAGCGGTTCTCCTTACTTGTTGCGATCCGATGATATCATCTTCACATAAATAACCGTTAAAATAGCAATTACAATGAAAATCACGACTGACGTAGCAGCTGCATAACCGAATTTATGGTCTACAAAAGCCTGGCGATACGCGTAAGTATACATAATTTCCGTACTGTCCAGAGGTCCTCCCTGAGTCAGAAGCCATATCGCGTTAAAGTTGTTGAATATGGAAATCATGTTCAGGATAACAGCCACCGCCATCGGCTCTTTGATATTAGGCAGTGTAATGTACAGGAAACGTTTCACTTTGCCTGCACCGTCAATGGCTGCGCTTTCATACATATCATAGGAGACACCCTGCAGAGCCGCAAGAATAAATATCATCAGAAACGGGGTACTCTTCCAGACATTGGCTATGATCACTGCCGGCATGGCAGTTGACACATTGCCGAGGAAGGAATAGCCTTCCTTCAATATTCCCATTTTAATTAGAATCGTATTAAAAATACCGATTTTCGTATCATAGAGGGCGCTGAATGTTAACGCGCTGATTGCCGCAGGAATGGCCCAGGGAAGCAGTGCAACCGTACGGAAAAAACTTCTCCCTTTCAGCTTTTCATTTAAAACCAGAGCCACACCCATGGCCAGAGCAAGCTGTACTACGATATTGGTCAGGGTCCATACAATGGAATTGGAAACCGCATTGAGGTACTTGGAATTGGAAAAAATCACTTTATAGTTACGCAGTCCTGCAAATGTACCAAAATCCGGGAGTTTTGCCTTGGTCATATCGTAATTCAGAAAGCTGATCCAGATACCGTTCAGCAGAGGATACACACTGAGAAGCAGGATTGCGATTACCGCAGGTGCAATCAGCAGATATCCGTTTATATTTTTCCGGAATGAATATTCATCCGGTTTTCTTATTTGGGTTTTACCTTTCATAGAAACCTCTTTCTGTATTCAAAATCGCCGTCCGCCTCTCTGATTGAGACGAACGGCGGTTCTGATATAAGTGGAAATTAATAGTTTTCATTAATAAAGTCGTTCAATTCAGCTTCCAGTTCATTCAACGCCTCTTCTGCTGTCTTCTGATCAAAGAATACCTTCTTAAACGCGTCTACCATCTTTTCATCCACGGATGCCGCATTTTTGACACGCGGTCTCGGTACGGTGTACTCTGCCTCGTCAATAAACACCTGATAATCCGGGTTGAGTTCCAGAATCGGAGCGTAATCTACATCGGTTCTGCCTGGGATACGTCCTTGTTCAGTCATAACAAAATCACATTCCTTACTGGTTAAGTACTCAACAAATGCCCACGCGAGTTCCGGATTGGATGCGTTGGAATTGATAGCCAGGTTATATCCGCCGAGACAGACTGCCTTCACTTTCCCTTCCGGCATCGGAGCCAGACCGAATTCCATATCCGGGTTGCCCTTTTTAATATTCGCATATGCCCAGTCGCCGCATACGAAGAATAAGCAGTCATCGGATACAAAGGTGGTATAAGCGGTTGCCCAGTCAGATGCGTCTTTCATTCCTTCCGGGAAGGCATGATACTTGGTATGTAAACCGGTCCAGAAATTGAATGCCTCTTTACCAGAGTCTTCATTTACTGTTACAACCGGCCTTTCACCTGTAGTATCGATAACCGGATTGTCATTTGCAAAGAACATGTTGAATACTGCATAACCATCCAGTCTGGTGGATACGCCTGCATATCCCTTCTCGGTTGCCAGCCTGATATCCTCTTCAAACTCTTCCCAGTTTGCCGGAGCTTCGGTTTTGCCGATTTCATTCAGAATGCGTTTATTATAATAGAGTCCGGTGTTGTTGAAATACCACGGTACGGAATAATAATTTTCCTCGTACAGACCGGAATCCAGAGGTCCCTGCAGGTATTCATTGGAAGTTGCCTCGATCTGCTCATCCAGCGGAAGAATCAGCCCCATAGCTGCCAGATCGATCGGCCATCCGGAGTTGTCCAGAGCAACGACATCCGGACCGGAACCTGCCATGGCAGAGGTTGTAAATTTACTGATTAATTCCTTACCTGACAAACCTTCGATCGTAATCTTTACACCCGGATGCTTCTCCTCGAATGCTTTGGCTGCTCTCAGGATTGCAGGATCTTCCATGCCGGTAAATGCATTATTGACCATAACTGCCAGCTCGCCGGAAAGCTCTGCTGTTGCCTCCGTCTCAGCTGCTTTTTCTTCCCCCTTGGTTTCAGCCGGAGCTTCCGTTGCCGGAGCCTGTGTTGCCGGAGCTTCACTGGGCTTGGAACCGCCGCAGCCGGTCAGCATGCCTGCTGCCACAACCGTTGCCATCGATAACGCTAACAATTTTTTCATAATGTAAAACCTCCTTGCTTTCGTTCATTCAATCTGGTTTTATTATATTTGTCCATATTGCATTATTGAATAGCGGTTTTTCTCTGATTTTCGGCATTTATGCATTAATATATTGCAGTTTGCACATTTTTAAGACTTTTATTTATTTTCACTTAAAAAATCAGCAGACTATCATCTCCAGCAACACATTTCTCCAGCTTTCCGGAGGATTTAATCCAAGAATACCGCTGACAAGCTCTTCGTTGGTGGAAGCATTCTGGAAGCACTGGAAAATACTGTTTTTCATAACGGTGCTACCCTGAACCATATCCAGAAATGCCAGAGCCTTTTCCTTCCGATCATCATTCTTATAAATCAGCTCACCGGACAGTTCCGCAGTCAGCGTTCTGGACGGATCCTCCCCCTTCAGATCCAGCGTCAGCGTATGCGTCTCCTGATCATAGGATTTATCAAACGCTTCACTGGCAGAAACGGTTTCTACATTCCGGAATCCTCTGAAATGGAGAATATAGCGCCTTGTTTTGGGAATTACATCCAGGCTGCCTTCCGGAGCAATGCGGAAAATCGCCCTGTCATTCTGCCATACAAGCTTCATATTCGTATAAAGGCATCTGCCCTTTTCATAATCAAATCCTTCCCCATCGTCTTCAAACATGGTGTAGGCGTTATCTGCACCCGGGAAAATATAGATTTCCAGTACTTCCGGGTTATCAATACGGTTGCTTCCCGGAGTATGTGCTGCCATCGGAACAATCGCACCCGGCTTTGCCAGAACTCCCTGCTGTTCGATCGGTCTGCAAAGGATCTGATGCTTTCCTGTTTCTCCTCCATGATAAACGGAACCCTTATAAAAATCAGTCCAGATGCCGGCAGGAATCCATGTCTGTTCTGAGGTGCAGCGAGTCTCATGGTCTGTCGGATGTACCATAGGCTGAACCAGCAGTTCCGTGCCGAAGAAATATTCATTGGGATACCGGTAACTGTCTGTGATCATAGGATAATGGTAGTAAGCCGGAACAACAACCGGAACCATATCCGCATGGCACTGATAATTCATCGTATATATATAGGGAAGCAGTCGATGGCGCAGTCTCAGAATGTCTGCCGCAATCTCATCATAAGGTTTCGGATAGCGCCATGGCTCTTTTCCACAGAATGGATTGGAGTTGCTGTGAAGCCGGTTGATCGGTGAGAATACTCCATACTGCAGCCAGCGGATATACAATTCATCATCCTTGATACCATTCATATGACCGCCGATATCGTGGCTCCACCAGGTATATCCCACGTTGGCTGCCGTAGCGGTGAAATAGGGCTGGTACTCCAGAGATTCCCAGGTTACATAGGTATCACCGGAAAAACCAATCGGATATCGATGACTTCCCAGTCCACTGTAACGGGACAACATGACTCCGCGTTTTCCGTTTCGTTTCAGATCATAGTGATGATAATGATTCAGCATCCACATGGGATCAAGTCCTTCCACTGCAGAGATATTGCCCTGCTGCCAGTCCATCCACCAGAAGTCCACGCCTCTCTCCTCGTCCGGATGATGCAGATATTTAAAATAAGCCTCGATAAACTCGATATTGGTAAAATCAAACTGTACCGGACAGCCGCTTTCCGGATCTACCCCCATGGCCTCTGCCATCGGAACATACTGATCCTCGAAAGCTCTCACACCGTCCGCAGGATGAAGATTTAGGGTAATGCGGTAATTGTGCTCATGAAGCCAGTCCAGGAAGCGCTTCGGATCCGGGAAGAAGTCTTTGTTCCAAGTGTATCCGGTCCAGCCTTTTCCGTATTTTTCGGGAATATCCACCAAATGCCAGTCCATATCCATAACCACTACAGAGAACGGAATATCCAGTTTTTCAAACCGCTCCAGCAGTTCCATATAACTCCGCTCTGTGTATTTCCAGTATCTGCTCCACCAGTTGCCGAGTACATATTTGGGAAGCAGCGGAACCGGTCCGGAGAGCCGGTAGAAGTCATGCACAGCACGGAAATAATCACGTCCGTAACCGAAGAAATAGGTATCGATACAGCCTTCCTTTCTTGGCTGTACCCATCCGTCCTCATCGATAATCAGAGATTTGCTGTCATCAAAAAAGGTTCTTCCGCTCGTGTCACAGAGTCCCCGCCCCAGATCCACGTCTCCTTCGCTGCGGTTAATCTGACCGCCGGTGGCCCTCATTCGCTCCAAAATATTGGCACCTTCATACCATTTGCCGTTACAGCGGTCCAGGGTGCGTGCTGTTCCTTTTAAGTTATGCTCCCTGGGCGGATTTCCATAATCCGTTCTGCCATAATACCACCGTCCGCCGTAATTGGTAAAAGCATATTTCACGTCGATGTAAAGATGGTTGGGGCTGAATTCTTTCTTATCATAAACCAGGTGAAAATATTCCGTATCAATTTCCAGTTTATTCTCCTGCTCCTGAACCGTGAACTGCGGACGGTCAAAATTCCGGTTCCATACGATCTGTGTCGGACGGTCTTCAAAAATACCTTCCTCCGAATACTCCATTCGCAGCATCTGCGAGGTCAGCACCGTAAAACGGTACTTATCTCCCTGGACGACACAGGATGGGTCTGCTTTACCGTTCAATTCCAGTTTAAAACGTTTATCCATGGTTTTCATTTGCGCTCCTCTCAATCGCTTATTTACCGAATCCGGTATATTCTTGTTTCGTAAGGCCGTATCAGAGTCTCTTCTTCCACGTTATGATAATTGCTTAAAAGCAGCTTCTTTTCCGGCGTATCGATCGCTGCCGCCGCAACTTCAGGAAGCTTCTCCTGTCTGCCATAAAAATTACAGATAATCAGCCATTTTTCATCCTGATATGCCCGCTCATAGATAATCAGATGTTCTTCCTCTTCCAGAATCTGCCTGTAGGTTCCGTATACCATAATGGGATGCTCTTTCCTCATGGCAATCAGCGTACGATAAAAACGGAGAACCGACTTTTCTGCGTGTTCTTCTGATTCTGTGTTGATTTCTGGGTAGTTCGGATTGACATGCATCCAGGGGGTTCCTGAAGTGAAACCGGCATGCTCACGGCTGTTCCATTGCATCGGCGTCCGGTCATTATCACGGCTTGTTCTCTTTAAAGAATTGAGCGCAGTTTCCGGATCGACTCCGCTTTCTACCATGGTCTGATATTTGCCGACCGTGTATTTTTCATTATAATATTCAATGGAAGGAAAATCCACATTCGTCATGCCAATCTCCTCACCCTGATAAATATAAACCGTTCCAGGATGCGTATGCATCAGAGCAGCCAACATGGTCGCAGACTCATAGCGGTATTCTTTGTCATCACCAAACCAGGAAACCTGTCTGGGGGTATCATGATTGGACAGATATTGTGTAATCCATCCATGCTGTTCGATCACATGATACCAGCGTCTCTGAATTTCCTTGAACTGTACGGCATTGACCAGTACCGGATTTTTGGCAATTTCAAAATGAAATACCATATCAATCTCTTCACGCTCTTCCTGCACGTAATCCATAGCAATCGCCGCATTGACATTACCTGTTTCCCCCACTACCATGATGTCATACCGGCTGAATACCTCCTCGTTCAGTTCATGGAGCAGTTCATGGATTCCCGGACGATTTGCACACATCGTTCTGTCCACCACATATCCGTGGATTCCTACCGGCGGAGTCGGCGGATTCGGAGAATCCGGAAGTCCTCTGGGCTTTACCAGACGGTTGATGGCATCCATTCGGAAACCATCTACACCGAGATCCAGCCACCATCGCATCATACGGCACATGGCTTTCTTCAGTTCTATATTGTCCCAGTTTAAGTCCGGCATCTTTCTGGAATAATTGTGAAGATAGTATTCTCGGGTGGTTTCATCGTATTCCCACGCGGATCCACGCCCCTCATAAAAATAATTGCCCCAGTTATTTGGTTCTTTCCCATTTTTTTCCGGGCGCCAGATATAAAAATCCCTGTATGGATTATCCTTCGATTTTCTGGACTCCTGAAACCATGCATGCTCATCTGAAGTATGGTTCAGCACCATATCCATGATCAGACGCATGCCTCTTTTGTGTACTTCTGAAAGAAGTTCTTTAAAATCACTCAGAGTACCGTATCGCTCATCAATATTCTGGTAATCCGAAATATCATACCCATTATCGACATCCGGAGACTTATAGATCGGATTCAGCCATATGACAGTTGCTCCAAGTGACTGAATATAGTCCAGCTTCCGGATAATCCCCTGCAAATCTCCGATTCCGTCGCCGTTGGTATCATAATAGCTTTTGGTATAAATCTGATAGACGACGGCCTCCTTCCACCACTGCTTCATAAAACGTTCCTCCCGGTTTCAGATTATTGATTTTATAGTAACATGTTTTATAATGGAAGTCGTCGAGCATTTTTACTGCAAGTATGCACATTTTTAATGTGTGAATTCATCACTCAGCCAGCTGTCTCCCGTTGCGTAATCAATGGTGATTCCCGGCTGGCGGTTCGGGACATAAACCGCAAAGCAGATACCCTGGCCGTCATCTTCCATGGAAAGGCCCTCCATCACCAGGCCGTCAGCCAGAAGGTTATCTCCGGTATAAACCGGCGTGACGCGGTACAATACATGATTCTTTGTCTGCTTCACATAGTCTGTCACTTCATTTTCAAATGGAAGCATGCCGACGACATTTAAATACCGGGTACCTGTGATCAGATTTTTCTCATTGGCATTTTCCCCCGCCAGCTGATATCCGATCAGATGGCAACGGTTATAAAGATACTTTCCATCCACGATATCATATTTTACCGTATGCCAGCCGGATGGCTTTACTGCACCGATCTTCCCACGCTCTTCCGTCGGCATCAGGCTGATTCCGATGCATGCATAAGCCTGTCCGCAGCGCCCGAGATCATCCAGATCGGAATACGCTTCAAATGCTTCGGTGGTATAATCTTCTTCGGTAAAATAAGGTTCATTATTGTTCAGAACCAGATACGGTTCATCCGGATGCGCTTCAGCCAGCTCATGGAGCTCTTCTGCCGTAGGAAACGCTGCTTCTTCCATGGCCGTGATTTCCACTGGTTCCGATGCAGTGTTTCTGGTGAAATCGCGGCCATACACCAGGCTGCCTGCCAGCAAAAAGGTCAGGAATAATATTCTGTGTTTTTTGAGTTGTGTCATTTGTTTTTCCTCTCTTTCGCTTAATCGTCGCTTTTTCACACACAAGAGAGTATCATACACGATTTTCACAAAAAATACCAGCTAAAATATGAAATTACTATACCAACAAAGACAGGTTTGTGCTACACTGATAATCAAAATAAAAATCTTTTGGAAAGGAAGTCTTAACAATGAATCAAGCCATAAGCTGCAGTCCGGCAAATGACAACTGCAGTACCGTTATCATCGGAAAACATGCATCGAAAACAGGACATGTTCTAGTAGCACACAATGAAGACTCCGCGTGCAATGTACAGATTCACATGGTTCCGAGAGTTCAGCATGAGGAAGGAGAAACACTGACGTTTGCGGACGGCAGCGCAGTCATTCCGCAGGTGAAAGAAACATGGGCTTATATGTGGTCGGAATTCCGCTCTTTGAAAGACATTGGCGGCGAACCGTTTTCAGACAGTTTTTTCAATGAGTGGGGTGTAATCGTGGTATCTGACAGCTGTGTCGGTTCCAAAGTCAGCCCGGATGAGCCCATGAAAGACGGTCTTGGGTACGCACTGCGCCGCCTGATTGCAGAAAGGGCCAGAACCGCCCGGGAAGGTGTGGAAATAGCCGCTGCTCTTGTAAGTGAATTCGGTTACCGCAGCAGCCGTTCTTACCAGATCTGCGACAAAGAGGAAGGCTGGGTATTTCAGGTAACCACCGGCCATAATTACGCGGCACAGAGGGTCGCTGATGATGAAATCTATTACATTCCGAACTGGTACACCATTCACAGCATCGATTTTCAGGATACGGAGCATAAAAACTTCTACTGGTCAGAGGATCTGGTGGATTACCCCATGCGGCATGGCTGGTATACGCCTGCGGTACCTGGTGATTATTCGGATTTTGATTTTGCTCTCGTTTATCAGCATGACCTGACACCGAGCCAGTCGAATGTTGACCGTTCCAACCTTGCCTGGACAAAGCTGGTCGGAGAACCGATGCCGTATCGCACGTTTTCTGTGAAAGCGAAAAAGAAATATGGAATGGAAAATTTGAAAGAAGTGGTACGTGCCCACTACGCAGAACATGAAGAAGATTTGAAGACGGATCCAACCATGAGTCCGCACCGCTATGGCATCTGCCGCGATACAACCGTAGAGTCCACGATTATTGAATTTCATGAGGAAGCAAATCTAACATGCATCTGGCGATCCTTCCCGAGACCTTGTGCAGCTCCGTTTGTGCCGTGGTATCTTGGCATCCTTGCGCTTCCAAAAGGCTATGAATGGCTGAACTACAAAACATCCCAGGTGACGCATTTTGCAGTCGATTCATCAGAACTTCAGTTCGACTCCCGCTATGCATACTGGGCTTTCCGACGTCTGCAGGATGTTATGGAATTTGATTATCCATATTGTCAGGACATGGTTCATGCTTCGATCCGTGAACTGGAAACTGAATGGACCATCACAAAACCGATCATCGATCAGGCGTATCGGTCTCTGAAAGATATCAATGAAATGTATGCTCGCCAAATCTTAACCGACTATACCTGTCAACAGGCACAGCGCGCATGGGATTGGGCGGAACAGACACTGACAAAACTGGCTGACAACAGATACAGAAGCAGAATGGAATTTTGGAGAAGCAAGCTATAAGCTCTGCTTCTCCAATATCTATTGTTATTCATGCCTTTTTCCTAGCTTTTCGCAGCTTTCTGTGCTGAACGGATCTGTCCCACAATCATAACAACAATTGCAGCAAACAGAACCAGAGAAATCGGATGCTTCAGAATGTCCAGGATAAACGCAGGAATACTGTTGCCCACCATGGAAACGGCTCTCCTGTAATTCTGCTCCAACAGGGAGCTTAAGATCACGCCCAGAACCACCGGTCCCAGAGGCATTTTAAAAATCTTGAACAGATAACCGATGATGCCAAATCCCAGCATCCAGTAGATATCCATCACATTGTTGTTGATGGAATAAGCACCTACTGCTGAAAGAATCACGATAGCCGGCATCAGAATCTGCTTGGGAATCTCCACGATTTTTGCAAACATTTTAATTCCGGTAAATCCAAATATCAAAAGGAAAATGTTTGCAATAAACATTCCGCCTACCATCAGCCAGAAAATATCCGGGCGCTCTGTCATAAACATCGGGCCGGGCTTCAAACCATGGATGTAAAGTGCACCGATGATAATGGCAGTCACCGCATCACCTGGAATCCCCAGTGTCAGCATGGGAATATACGCACCGCCGATTGCTGCGTTATTGGCACTTTCCGGAGCGACCAGACCTTCAATGGCTCCCTTTCCGAACGGAACCTCATTGTTTTTTACGGTTCTTCTGGCATGATCATAAGCCAGCAGTGCAGCCAGATCTCCTCCGGTTCCCGGAAGCGCTCCTACAATCACGCCCATCAGAGAGGTACGCAGAGAAAGCGGGAGGTAGCGAATCACATTCTTCCATCCGGGCACAATCTTATCCACCTTCTGCTTCACCGGATAGATAGACAGATCCCGCATCTGATACAGTGCCTCCGACATACCGAACAATCCGATCATCGCCACAATATAGCTGACACCATTCATCAGATAAACATTTCCAAAAGTAAACCGCTGCTGCCCCGTAACCATGTCGATACCGATCATACCGATAAATACGCCGATCGCTGCGGCAAATATTCCTCTTGCGGCAGATTCACAGCCCAGGCTTCCCACCAGCATCAGACCCATAATCGCAAGCAGCAGATAATCTCTCGGTGCGAACATGAGCGCGAATTTTGCTACTGCAGGCGCAAACAGTCCGAGAAACAGAGTCCCCACCACGCCGCCTACAAAGGACTGCACGACCGTGGTACCGATTGCGATTCCTGCTTCTCCTTTCTGAGCCAGAGGATAACCATCAAAGGTAGTGGCCACCGCGGCAGGCGCGCCGGGAATATTCAGAAGAATCGCAGAACGGGAGCCGCCGTAAACGCCTCCCACGTTAATTCCGATCATCAGCGCAATAGCAGGCAGCATATCCCAGGAAAAGGTAAAGGATATCAGCAGGGATACGGCCATGGTAACGGAAAGCCCCGGAATCGCACCGATATAGATTCCGGCCAGAGTTCCGATTCCAAGGAAAAACAGCAGAATCGGCTGTGTGAAAGGCAATAAAAGATTCGTCAAAATTTCCATTTCATTCTCCTCCTATGGCAGCACAACATGAAAAGCAAACTGGAAAATGATCATGATTCCGGCAACAATCCCTGCCGAGATGATCAGCGAACGAAGCCAGCTGCCAGCTTTCAGAAGCATCATCATGAGAAACAGAAAAAGGAACGTGGAAATGACAAATCCGGCTCTGGAAAGGGCCACCGCATAAACCACAATCAGAAGAATCACCGGCACCATCCGGTCCGGAAAAAGATTCTGAAACGTCTCCCTTAACTTCTCTCCTCCACGTTTCCCTTCTTCAAAAGAAGGGGAGAGATATTTGATCTCTCCCAGCATAACCAGTGATGCAAGAACCATGATTGAAGAAGTCAGAAGCGGAAAGGTACCCTGAGTGGACACACCCGGATTTGCGAGGAACAGCTTCAGGGATGCCCCAAATGCCAGAAGACTGATCAGCAGAATCACAAAGATGCAGATTTTTTCTCCTTTAATCATTTTACGCTTCTTCATTACTTAATCCATCCTTTTGTATTTATTCCGGTTTCTCAATACCAAATTCTTCCGGAGACTTCTGAGCCGCACCTGCCTCATACAGCAGCCAGGAAGTGGTGCTTCTGTACTTATCAACGAACTCCCTTGCGTCAGCACCGGTAAGGTTCACCGGAATGGTTCCCAGATTCTTTAACATTTCATCAATCTCCGGCTTCTGCATAACCACATCAAACTGCTCGGTCAGATAGTCAACAACCTCCTGCGGTGTATCAGCCTTGACAAATGCACCGTAGAACGGTCCCCACGGCATATATTTGTCATAGTCCGGATAAACATCGGTAATAACCGGAATCTCCGTCAGGCCTTCTGCTGTCAGCGGAGCATCATACATAACAGCCAGCGCCTTCACTTCACCTGCACGGATCTGCTCTGCACAGGCAGAAACGGTTACTGCAGTGTAATCCACATGGCCGCCCATCAGAGCCGTGATACACGGACCCTCTCCATCAAATACAACGGTGTTTGCTTTGGTGCCGTGAATACTCTCCATCATGGATACCAGAACCTGCGGAAGTCCTCCAGGACCTGTAGTAGCGGCGTTGACCTTGTTCGGATTAGCCAGAATGTCATCGATCAGGTCGTTGATCGTGTTGTACTTGGAATCCTTGTTTACCACTACAACACCGGCACTGGTACAGAAAATATCAAGCGGAATAAAATCAGAGTAATCCAGCTCGGAAGTTCCCATAACCTTTGCTACCTGCGGGTTCTCAGCGCCGAAGAGAATATTGTATCCGTCTGCCGGCTGATCATGCACATACTGCATGGAAATACCACCGGCTGCTCCGGCACGGTTTGTCATAACAAATGTGGTTCCCATCTGCTCCTGCAGGAAAGGAACGATACCTCTGGAAACATTGTCGCATGCACCGCCGGCTGCCCACATGATGGTTCCCTGAATATCTTTCTCCGGGAACTTCAGATCGGAAGCCTGTTCCTTGGTTTCTGCTGCTGTGCTGGAAGATACCTCGGTGGAAGCTGCTGTGGTCGCAGCTTCTGATGCTGGTGCAGCTGTTGTGGATGCCGCCCCGTTTCCGCCACACCCGGTTACTGTCATTGCGGCCAGAACAGCAGCTAATGACAAACTGATCAGATTACTTTTTTTCATTATCTTCTCCTACCATTTCTTTCATACTTATCACCTTTTACCCTTTAAAGCTTTAAAGTGTAAATGCGACATACTTATAATAACACGATTTTGAAATTTGTAAATAGGAAATTTTAAAGAGATGTAAAAAATAAAATCAGCAAAAAAAATTTCAAATTGTTGTTGACAATTAAGACAATTCATATTATACTATCAAAGGTGTCGAGGCGTGGCTCAGTTTGGTAGAGCGCTGCGTTCGGGACGCAGAGGTCGCAAGTTCAAATCTTGTCGCCTCGACTTACTTTGATAAGTCACAGACACTGACAATTTAAGGCCTCATGGTCAAGCGGTCAAGACGACGGCCTCTCACGCCGTAAACCCGGGTTCGATTCCCGGTGAGGTCATATGCTTTGGACTTCCTGTCTAAAGCATTTTTAAATGCTTCCGTAGCGCAGTTGGTAGCGCAACGCATTCGTAATGCGTGGGTCGCCGGTTCGAGTCCGGCCGGGAGCTTTTCCCAGAACCTTTTGAAATCAAAGGTTCTGGGTTTTTTTATTTCTGAAACTATTATTCTGCTCTTCTCCCCCACCCGGTCAAAACAGCCACAAGGAACACACCAAACAGTGCAAAACCATAGATCGTGCCGCAGGCAACCACAACCGGAGACAGTCCGGTCAGTGCCGCTCCGATGAATACAAATACGCTCAGGAACGGAACGATAGCCGGAAGGCTGTTGGCGGTTCCGTCCAGCAGATTTGCTCTCCGGTACGGATGAATATGTTTTGCAGAGCCGATTCGGTTCAGGATCGGGCCGAAGGTCAGGATCGACGCGCTCGTAACATCACCGAGCAAAACAGTGGTAAGCGCAATGCCTGCCATACAGATCAGCTCAGCTCCCGCGTCTGTCTGTGCCATTTTGCTGGTTAAGATTTTGTCTGCAATCAGGTTCAGCATACCGGCATCATTCAGCACACCCATGATTCCGAACACGGAAATCACGAGAGCACAGGTCGGAAGAATGTTGTTGACACCGTCAATCAGGAAACCGACCGCTGCATTATTGGCCGCATCATTTGCAAAAACCGCATCAAAGGAGAACAGGCCTGCTGCCAGTCCAACTGCAGTTCCCAGTCCCAGTCCAACCAGGATTCCTTCAAAAATATTTCTGGTTTTGGTTGATACGACCAGCATGATCACAACCGAAACCAGCATGATCAGAGAAACCGGATTGGAAACCGCGTCAATCGCACCGCCCTGAGAGCTGCCGCCCGCGCCACCGAAAACCGCAAAGATAACAAGTGTGATCGCACCTGCCACCGCTGAATATTTCAGACGGCTGGAGACAACGCCTCCGATATCTGCCGGACGGCCGTCATGAAACTGCTGTGTAGATGCAGATGCAATCGTCGTATCGGAGATCGGCGCCAGGTTATCACCAAATATCGCTCCGGATACAATACTGCCTGCCATAAACATTTCATTTGCTCCCAGAATCATTCCTGCCGGATAGAAAATCGGAAACGCGATAAACATGGTTCCGATGGAAGATCCCGTTGCTGTAGAAACAATGCAGGTGGCAAAAAAAGTAAATGCCACAAAAAGTCCTCCATGGATTCCCATGGCATTTGCCATCCAGACAAAACCGCCGGACAGTCCGCAAATCTTGATCAGCTGGCTGAACATGCCCACCAGAAGCAGAATCACAACTACGGAAACTGCGGTGATAGAAGAAATTCCGCGGATTACACTGTCCCAGAAATCTGCATAGCTGGTGCAGAATATTCCGCCTACCAGCAAAGCAAGAAATCCGCCTACTGCCAATGCTTCCATATTGAATGCTTTAAATCCGATAAACAATACAACACAGAAAAACACATAAATGATAACCGGAATCAGGGAAAACAAAATGCCTCCCCGAAATGTCAGTTTATTATCTTTCTCTTTCATCGTATCCTCCAATCCCTGAACGCAATGCGGTTCCATCCCTGTTTCAGGCCTTATTTAAATTCATCTTCATAATATTGCGGTATCTGGAGCCCGGTGTTCTCTCCAGTGTGAACGGCTCTCCTTCCGGCGTCGGATACTGGCTGATAAAAGTACGGATGCGCTCCAGTTCTTCTTCCGTCAGATCAAACGCCGCGATTCTGGCGTTGTCCTCTACATGTCTGCTGTTACGGCAGCCCACCATCACCGCTCCGACTCCCGGCTGATCCAGAAGCCATAGCAGAAGCTGTATACGTCATGTTCTCTGGAATACTGCAGAAGCGACCGCTCCGGCCGTCTGTCAAACACGGAATACTGCGTCTGATTGGATACAATCGGAATTCCGGCATCAACCATCATTTTCAGATGTTCCGTATCAAAATTACACATGGAAATGTTGCGGATCTTTCCCTTTTCCTGAAGCTTCACCAGATCAAAGGCCGTCTCCATCATTCCCGGAACATCATAATCCCACCAGTGGAACTGAACCATATCCAGGCAGTCCCGGTGCATACGCATCAGGCTTCGGTCCACCACTTTTTCGGTATAGGCAAAATCCACCTGATCCAGAATATTCAGATCCGGTACATACTTTGTGTGAATTTGAATGTCATCATGGGAATAATTGCCCATCGCCTTCAGTTCATTGATGAAACGCCCCAGGATATCTTCCACTCCGGTATAGATATCCGCACAGTCAAAGGTGGTCAGGCCGCGTTCTTTTAACATGTGAAATGCCCGAATGGCATCGTCGATGTCCAGCTGTCCCTTCAGGCAATGCTCTGCCGACAGCTGCCAGCAGCCATTGATGACCCGACTGAAGGTATATCCGTTATCCAGTGTAATCTTTGATGCAGAAATTTTGTTGATCATTTCTCTTCCTCCTTACAGACTGGGACGATGGTACAGTCCCCGTGTCTTAAAACACGTTTTCTGGTTCTTGTAATCTTGAATTTCGCCCCGCAGTTTGGATCCGGGCATGCGATCAGGCTGTCGGAAAACATCCAGTCATTGGCCTGAAGCGGGCGCTGCTTGGCCGGAAGCAGGGGAAGCAGTGCGCTCAGCGCATACATGGAAAAGGAATGCGTCTGTGGAAATACAAGATTCTCTCCCTCCACAAGGAAATAATCCCCTTCCTTATGACTGCAGACCATGGGTTTTTCCGATGCAACAACTTCCACTTTCAAATCATACAGGGTAAAACTGTCATCCATATCGCTATTTCCTCCCGTT
>JALFHZ010000008.1 GCA_022776445.1 Lachnospiraceae bacterium | reverse complement strand
ATTTGGCAGGATTTTCCGAAATTTCGGTTTCCGTTTGCTTGGTGTGGTATTCGGCTCCATTATTTATTATCTGGTTCTTCAGGTAGTAATCTGGATGGGTATTGATACGGATCTGCTGAAGCTGCTTTCGGCAGTGGTAGTGGCAATCTTCCTGGCAATCCCAACCTGGAAATCACGTTATCTGACCAAGGGCTAAAGGAGGAGAGGCAACGATGCTGGAAGTAAAAAATATTGTCAAAACATTCAATAAAGGAACCGTTAATGAGAAAAAGGCTCTGCGCGGCGTCAATATCACGCTGAATGACGGTGATTTCGTGACCATTATCGGAGGCAACGGCGCAGGCAAGTCTACCTTCCTGAATGCGATTGCAGGAGTCTGGCCGGTGGATGACGGCAAAATCATCATCGACGGGAAGGATATCACAAAGCTTCCGGAGTATAAGCGCGCGGCATTTCTGGGACGTGTATTCCAGGATCCGATGAACGGAACGGCTGCGAGCATGGGCATTGAGGAGAATCTGGCGCTGGCTTTGCGGCGCGGCAAAAAGCGTACCCTGAAACCGGGAATCAATAACAGTGAGCGGAAGATGTACGAGGCCTCTCTGTCACGTCTGGGCCTGGGACTGCAGACCCGTATGACCAGTAAGGTGGGGCTTCTGTCCGGCGGACAGAGGCAGGCTCTGACGCTTCTGATGGCGACGCTGGAACGGCCGAAGCTGCTTTTGCTGGATGAGCATACGGCTGCACTGGATCCGAAGACCGCGCGTAAAGTGCTGGATCTGACAGAGGAGATTGTATCGGAACAGCACCTGACGGCTTTGATGGTTACACACAATATGAGGGATGCCATTCAGCTTGGCAACCGTCTGATCATGATGCACGAAGGCAACATTATCTATGATGTAGCCGGCGAGGAAAAGAAGAATCTGACTGTTGAGGATCTGCTTCACAAGTTTGAAGAGGCAAGTGGAGAAGCGTTTGCAAATGACCGCATGATGCTGGCCAAATAAAGACGCCGGATCCGATCGGAGTTAGGAAAGCATGCTGCGAAAGTGTTTTGCAGCATGCTTTTTTTGTGGTATACTATAGGTAAGCTAGATAGAGGAGGTTGCCTGTATGAACAAAGAAAAACTCGTGATTACGATTGAGCGTCAGTACGGCAGCGGTGGCCGTATCGTTGGAAAAAAGCTTGCAGAAGAGCTTGGGATTTCTTTCTATGATGATGAGATTCTGAGTATGACTGCGGAGAAGAGTGCAGTAGGAGAGCAGTATTTTCGCATGGCAGATGAGATGCCGGGCAATAATCTTCTGCGCCGGATCGTGAAAGGACTGCAGAAGGCTCCGCTGGATGATCCGAAGATCAGCGGGGACGTCACATCACCGGAGAATCTGTTTCGCTTCCAATCGGAGGTGATTCGTGAGCTGGCGGAGACGGAATCCTGTGTGATCGTGGGGCGCTGTGCCGATTTTATACTGGAAGCGGCCGGAAAGGAGGATCTGGTAAAGGTTTTTGTCTATGCGGACACGTCAACCTGCATCCGCAGAACCATGGAAGTTGACGGTATCACAGATACCAAGGAGGCGCTTCAGAAGCTGAATCAGATCACAAAGCAGCGCCGGGAATACCACAAATACTATACCGGAAGAGAATGGGAAGATTTCAACAATTATGATCTGCCGATTAATGCAAGCAAGCTGGAATTGGATCAGGTTGTGGAGCTGATCAGGACGTATATCAGAATGATCGGGTATGATATCTGATACTGTTTTCAGAACAGAAAAGGGATGCCGCGGCATCCCTTTTCCATGTCCATAGACAACTTGCTTTATTTCTTTGTAACCGCAACAGCCTGAACTTCTTTAGCGGTGATGGTACCGGTGTATTCGATCTGAAGAATATCGCCTTCGGAATACTCGGAGAAGTCAATGTCATCCGATACGAAAGTATAGAAATCGCCCTCTGCAGATTCCAGAACAATGTTCTCACCTTCTTCGCCAACCTGGCAGACTTCACCAATAAATGCAAACTTCTCAGATTCCGGCGTGTCGTAGGAATCTTCCATAACTACTTTTACGCCCATCGGATCATCGTCTAAATCACCGATGTAGGTAACGGTTGCCTTCTTTCCGCTCTGGATGCCGTTTGTGCCGACGATATAGGCATTGGCAGTGCTGAACGTGTAGTTCTCACCATCCACTTCGATGGTAATGCTGTTCATCGTCGCGTCCACAACGGTACCTTCTTCGGAAGGATCCGTGTTCTGTCCGATTACAGAATCAAGCACTTCCAGGGAAATCACGGGAACCGGATCCTCTGTGGTTTCGGCCGGATAACAGATTTCAACCCAGTCACCTTCCGCAAACGGGAATTCCTGAGTCAGCTCTGCGGCGGAGATATCGTAATTCTTCTCGGTATCGTCTTCGTCATTCTTGACGGTCAGGACATCACCGTCGATCTTGGTGATCAGTCCGCTCATGTAATCTTCTTCGATCTCTTCAGCTTCCGTTTCTGCCGCTGTGGAAGTAGTTTCAGCAGCAGTAGATTCAACTGCGGAAGAAGCAGTCTCCGTATCTGCCTTTTTGGAGCAGGCAGTTGCACCGACTGCCAGTACAAGGATTGCAGTAGCCAGTAATCTTTTTTTCATAATTGCAAATCACTCCTCTAAAATGATATTTTGTTATGGCTGCAAACATGAGTTTACTACATCTCGAACAAAAATGCTATTGAATTTTTATTAAAATTTACATAACTTTTTGATATTGGACGAATCGGAAAAAGTGTTTTATGATACAATGAGGTTATACAATACAGAAAAGAAGGTTTGAATGATATGTTGGATTTTACAGGACTTTTTGAGATGCAGGGAATGCTGTTTCTGGTGATGATTCTTGGAATGTGCCTGAGGAAGAACGGTATGATTGACCGCGGAGGCAAGACTTTGCTGACTGATCTGGTGATTCAGGTGACGCTTCCGGCGAGTATTCTGAAATCGTTTCAGATGGAGTTTAACCGGCAGATACTGATCAGCTGCATGGTCATTATGATTGTGGCGGTATTGATCCAGATCGGTTCTAATCTGCTTGGCATGATTCTTTATCCAGGATTTCCGGACAGCCACAAAAAAGTGCTTCAGTACGCGACGATCTGTTCCAATGCCGGAGTTTTGGGCAACCCGATTGCGGAGGGAATTTTCGGTGGACAGGGACTTCTGTATGCATCCGTTTACGTGATTCCGCAGCGCGTGTTCATGTGGTCTGTTGGCCTGACCTATTTTACGGAGGCACCGGATAAAAAAACTCTGGTGAAAAAGGTAATGACACATCCGTGCATTCTGTCCGTGCTTCTTGGTTTTGTGATTATGATCGGCCAGATCCAACTTCCCGGCTTTCTTTCTTTAACCATCAAAACGGTTGCGAACGCCAATACGTTCCTTGCCATGATGCTGGTTGGTACGATTCTTGCAGATGTACCGGTCCGTTCTCTTCCGGATCCTGTCGTTCTGTATTATTCGTTTGTAAGACTGGTCCTGATTCCGCTTCTGGTATTCCTTGGATGCAGGCTGGGGCACGTGGACAGTCTGGTGACTGGGGTATCCGTCGTGCTTTCCGGTATGCCGGCTGCCAGTGTTACGGCTGTCATGGCTTCCAAATACGGAAAGGATGAGATTTTTGCGACAAAATGTGTGGTTTTGTCCACATTATTGTCCATGGTTTCGGTTCCTGTCTGGTGTCTTTTTCTGGCTTGAAACACAAACGTAATAGAATTTTAATGTTTTTTTGAATTCATCAACTCGTAATGTATCCTGTTTTATGCTATACTGAGAAAGTCCGGAAAGCTCTTGAAGTCTGTCCGGGCAAGACGTTATGAGTAAGCAGGGCGGAAGCCCCAATTACGGAACATTAGGAGAATAATCATGACAGAAGAAAAGGATTACATCCAGATATTGAACCGTGCCAGGAAAAAACGGAGAAAGAATCCGTATGGCTGTTATTTGGGAATTGCGGCGGCGATCATCGCGGCCGTCGTTCTGGCGGCCGTGATGGTGCTGCGGATGAAGGGGATTCCTGCGAACGATGAGCCGGCTGCTCAGGCGACAGCATCGAATGCGGAAGCTTTGGCACAGGAGAACCTGCGGATCACTCAGGAAGAGGAGGAAGCACAGAAGATAGCCGCAAAAAAGCAGGCTGTAGTTGATTCCTATTCTAATCTGGGACTGGTGCAGGTTTCCGGATATCTGAATGTCCGTGAAACGCCGGAAGCGAATGGAAAGATTATCGGCAAGCTTCAGGAGAACAGCGCGTGTGAGATACTCGGAACGGAAGGCGAATGGCTTCATATCACCTCCGGCGGAATCGAAGGATATATTCACAGTCAGTATGTGCTGACTGGTGAGGAAGCCCGTACAAAGGCGCTGGATTACGTGGAAAAGCGTGCGATCGTTCATGTGAAGGAGGATTCTCTGAATATCCGTCAGGAACCGAATACGGACAGCAATGCCAACATTGTGGGACAGGCACTGAATAACGAACGGTATGTTGTAGAAGAAGAACTGGACGGATGGGTGAAGATCAGCAGCGGCTATATCTCGGCGGATTATGTGACGGTTCAGTATGCGCTGAATGAAGCCAGAGAACTGGATCTGAAGACGATGGCACTGAACCAGTATGAAGATCTGGTGATTTCCAAGGTAGACAGTTACCTGAATATTCGCAGTGAGCCGAATACGGACAGCAATGCCAATATTATCGGTAAGTTCCCGAGCAAGGCGGCCGGCGAGATCCTGGAGACTCTGGACGGATGGTATAAGATCAAATCCGGTCCGATTACCGGATATGTCAGTGCCGAGCATGTGGCGACCGGACAGGAAGCCAGAGATATTGCGGTACAGGAGGCACAGTTGATGGCGATTGTCAATACCGACCGCCTGAATGTGCGTTCGGAACCTTCGCTGGATTCGAAGATATGGACACAGATTTCCAAGGAGGAGCGCTATCCGGTGCAGGATCAGCTGGATGGCTGGGTGGAGATCGAGCTGGATGCCGGGGACAGTGATTCTTCTGATCGGGCGTTTATTTCAACCCGTGATAATAATGTGGAGGTGCGATATGCGCTGAATGAGGCAATCAAGTTCTCACCATTGGAGGAGCAGGCGAACAAGCAGTCCTCGCTGCGCAGCAAGGTGGTCAATTTTGGTCTTCAGTTTGTGGGCAATCGTTATGTATGGGGCGGAACGAATCCGAATACCGGTGCGGACTGTTCCGGGTTTGTGCAGTATGTAATGCGGAATGCGGCGGGAGTGAGCCTGCCTCGTACTTCCAGGGAGCAGGCGAAGGTTGGACGGGCAGTCAAGTCCGGTGAGATGCTTCCGGGAGATCTGATTTTCTACACGAACAAGAGCGGTACGGTGAATCATGTGGCAATGTACATCGGTAACGGTCAGATCGTGCATGCGGCAAGCAGAAAGAGCGGTATCAAGATTTCGACCTGGAATTATCGTACTCCGAAGTATATCCGGAGAGTACTCAACTAAGCAGAAAAAGAACAGATGTTCTGTTTCTGCTTGCGGTTTTGAAACAGGTATGGTATGATTAAGGCAGAACAGGTGTTCTGCCTTTTTGCTTGGCAGAAAATTAGAAGTGCGGGAGAGTGAGTGGGATGTTGCTTCAGGAAGCGATGGATATTCAGGAGAAACTTAAAATATTATCAGATGCGGCCAAATACGATGTGGCGTGTACCAGCAGCGGTGTTGCCCGGGGAGGACAGAAAGGGTGTCTGGGCAGCACGTATGCCAGTGGGATCTGCCATAGTTTTGCCTCCGATGGCAGATGTATTTCTCTGCTGAAGATCCTGTTTACGAATCAGTGTATCCATGACTGCCGTTACTGTATCAACCGCAGGTCGAATGATGTGATGCGTACCTCATTTACGCCGGAAGAGGTATGTACACTTACGATGGAGTTTTATCGGAGAAATTATATCGAGGGGCTGTTTTTGAGTTCCGGGATTGTGCATTCGCCGGATTACACGATGGAGCTGATCTGCCAGACCCTTCGTCAGCTCCGCGGTCAGCATCATTTTAACGGATATATTCATGTGAAGGCGATCCCAGGTGCTTCTCCGGAGCTGATTGAACAGGCCGGATTCCTGGCAGATCGGATGAGCGTGAATCTGGAACTGCCGACTGCGGAGGGACTGCGCCGTCTGGCTCCCGGAAAGACGCGGGAGAAGATTCTTGCACCGATGCGTCAGATACAGAAGGGGATTGCGGGACAGAATCTGCGCTGGCTGGAGGCAGGAGGAGAAGTACCGCGCGCTGCCGGTTTTCTGAGTCAGCAGGGCAGGCATGAGATCGGCATGGCGAATACCGTGACACATCCTGGCCGGAATGTCTGGATGCCGCAGTCCGGTCGGAAAAGCCGCAATTTTGTCCCGGCAGGTCAGAGTACACAGATGATTGTCGGTGCGACTCCGGAGAATGATTACCAGATGATCCGTGTAGCGGAGGCACTTTATCAGAACTACGATCTGAAGCGTGTTTTCTATTCTGCCTTTATCCGTGTCAATGATGACAGCATGCTTCCGGCCCTGCCGGGCGGACCGCCGCTTCTTCGGGAACACCGTCTGTATCAGGCGGACTGGCTTCTGCGGTATTACGGCTTTCGTGCGGATGAACTTCTGGATGAAAAACGCCCGAATTTCAATGTACTGCTGGATCCGAAGTGTGACTGGGCACTCCGTCATCTGGAGCAGTTTCCCGTGGAAGTGAACCGTGCGGATTATGCGACCCTGCTTCGGGTGCCTGGACTGGGCGTGAAGTCGGCAAGAAGGATTCTGGCTGCCCGAAGAAAATCCGCACTGGACTTTCCGGATCTGAAGAAGCTCGGCGTAGTGCTGAAGCGTGCAGTGTATTTTATTACCTGTTCCGGCAGGACGATGTATCCGATCCGGATGAATGAGAACGATATCACCAGTCAGCTGATTGGCGAGGAGCACAGAAGGCTGTGGGATATCGAGAACCATGACAGCTTCCGCCAGATGAGTCTGTTTGATGATTATCATGTGACAGCTTCGGTGAGACCGGAGGATCTCGTTTCGGTGGTATCCGGAAGTCTGTAGAGAGGAGTAGGAGGATGACAGTATTTGTCTGCGGTGAAGAACCGGAGGATATCTGGTGTGCGGTTTACGATGCCTGGATGAGTCGGCTGGGACATCAGAATGTCCGGATAGAACCGATTGGAGAAAACCGGGAGATATTCAGCAGCTATCGGGAGGTAGTGACAGAAGAAACGAAGACGGTGCGCGTGATCCGGAGTATCCGGGAGAAGCTTTCGGAAGCATTGTACGAGCAGGTATACAAAGCGGCATTGTCTCAGGACCGCTGGCGCGCAGATAAGATATACCGTTTCCTGATCTATGCATTTGCATATGGGCCTTCTGTTTTGGATCAGCTTCAGATCCCTGCTGTCTATGACTTATTTCAGATGAACCGTCATCTGGCACGGGAGTACAATCACATGCTTGGTTTTACCCGCTTTTCCCGGATGCAGGATGGAATTCTGCTTGCCAAAATCGGACCGAAAAATGATATCACCGTTCTTCTGGCACCGCATTTTGCGGAGCGGATGCCGGAAGAAAACTGGATTATTTATGATGAGAACCGAAGAAAGGCGGCAGTACACCGTGCCGGTCAGGGCTGGGTACTTCTGCACGCGGATTCTGCGGAGTGGCAGCAGCGCATGGCATTGGATACAGATGAAGTTGTTTTTGAGAAGCTTTGGAGAACGTTCCATCAGTCTGTCGGGATTGAAGAGCGGTGTAATCCGCGCTGTCAGATGACGATGCTGCCCCTGAGATATCGTCCCTATATGACAGAGTTTTAAAAACCTCTTGATTATCTCTCGATAATCCGCTATAGTAATGATATCTGTTTTTTCAGGAAACGTTCTTGTACGGTTCGTACAGTTTCCCTTTTTATTGATTGTATAGCGGATGGGGCAGGTTGGTGTCCCGGGAAGGAGGTTATTTTGTTCAGCAGTGTTAACAGTGGTGGTCTCCATGGGATTGACGGGTACCGGATCCAGGTGGAGGCAGATGTCAGTGATGGGCTTCCTGTGTTCCATATGGTTGGATATCTGGCATCTGAGGTGAAGGAAGCAGAGCAGAGAGTGAAGACAGCTCTCAGAAATTCCGGATTTCATCTGGAAGCCAGGAAGGTTACGATCAATCTGTCGCCGGCGAATATCCGTAAGCAGGGAACTGCCTATGATCTGCCGGTTGCTGTTGCGATTCTGGCTGCCTATGGGGAACTGGATATATCCGGAGTCCGAGATGGGGCATTTATGGGAGAACTCGGACTGGATGGGAGGTGCAAACCGATACGTGGGATACTTCCGCTGGTCCTTGCAATGAAACAGGCCGGGATACGCCGCTGCTTTCTCCCGGCAGCAAATGTCTGTGAAGGACTTGCTGTTGAGGGGATTGAGATTATGAAGGTGGATCATCTGAGTCAGCTTGTGCAGATGCTTTCTGATCCTCAAAAGATGATCGGTGAGTCCCGAAGAGATATGCAGCGTGGCAGTAGCACAACCGGATATAATGTGGATTTTTCCGAGATCCATGGACAGCGGATGCCCCGAAGGGCGACGGAAGTCGCGGTGGCCGGTCAGCACAATATTCTTTACATAGGACCGCCTGGGAGCGGCAAGAGCATGATTGCCAGACGCATACCGACGATCATGCCATCGCTTTCCAGGGAGGAGCAGCTGGAGATTTCCAAGGTTTACAGCGTCTGCGGGATGCTTCCAGCAGGCAATGCATTGATTCATACGCGGCCGTTTCGTGCGCCGCATCATACCATCAGTCCGCAGGCACTGACCGGCGGAGGAAGGATTCCAAGACCAGGGGAGATCTCCCTGGCATCCAGAGGTGTTCTCTTTCTGGATGAATTGCCTGAGTTTCAGAAGTGTACACTG
The DNA here is from genome assembly GCA_022776445.1 of Lachnospiraceae bacterium. GTDB lineage: Bacteria > Bacillota > Clostridia > Lachnospirales > Lachnospiraceae > Brotaphodocola. The sequence continues at coordinate 4,726 of JALFHZ010000008.1, read as the reverse complement.
GAGATTCTGCGCCAGCCGATGGAGGAACATCAGATAACGATATCCAGACTTTATGGTTCTGTTGAATTTCCGGCGCAGTTTATGCTTGCTGCAGCTATGAATCCCTGCCCCTGTGGCTATTATCCGGATTATGACCGGTGCAGCTGCAGTGAATGGCAGATTCGTCACTATCTTGGGAAGATCTCCAGACCGCTTCTGGACCGTATTGATGTCTGCGTAGAATCAGAGCCTGTTGCTTATGAAGATCTGAAAAGGACCGATCAGAATGAATCATCCTCTCAGATCCGTTGCCGTGTAGAGCGTGCCAGAGAGATTCAGAGAGCGCGTTTTCTGGGCAGGCAGATTTTTTTTAATGCGCAGATGAGCGCACAGGATATCCGACTGTTCTGCGTCCTGAGCCCGGAGGATGATCTCCTGATGCAGCAGATTTTCCGACAGATGAGGCTTAGTGCAAGAGGCTGTCACAGAATCCTTCGTGTTGCCCGTACGATCGCTGATCTGGATGGCTCGGATCAGATTGGACGGGCACATCTGTGCGAGGCGGTCAGTTACCGGAGTCTGGAAGAAAAATATTGGGGAAGGAGTGGATACAGTGAAAATGAATGCAGGAGAGTCTGAAGGGTTTTTCAGCCTGACGAAGGAGAAACAGTATTTATTCTGGCTCTGCCAGATCCCTTCTCTGGGGGCGACAGGTATTCGAAAACTGGGAGAAACTTTCGGAAGCTTTGAACAGATTTATGAATATGCGCTATATAATATAGAAGAAAGAGAGACACCGGCTAAAGGAATTTTGCGCAAAGGACAATGGCAGGCGATCTGCGAAGCGGTGCCTCATTTCGAACAGTGCGAAGCAGACTTTGAGCGTCTGCGAGAAAGAAAGATTGGTTTTATCACTCCACTGGACGAGGAATATCCCGGACTGTTGCGAGAAATCCCGGATTATCCTATGGGGCTTTATATGAGAGGTCGGATCCCGGACCCGGATAAACCGGGAGTTGCGATCGTGGGAGCGCGTGGCTGTTCCGCTTATGGAGAACGTATTGCCGAGGAATTTGCCAGAATGCTGTCGGATGAGGGGGTGCAGATCATCAGCGGCCTGGCTGCAGGTATTGACGGTGCCGCACACCGTGGAGCGCTGAAGGGTAAGACGGCAACCTTTGGTATCCTGGGATGCGGGGTCAACATCTGCTATCCCTCATCCAATTACCACCTGTATGAGGAGATGCTGCAGCGAGGAGGGATCATTTCGGAGTTCACGCTTGATGCCAGACCCAGTGCGAGCCATTTTCCTATGAGAAACCGGATCATCAGCGGTATGGTCGATGCGGTTCTGGTGGTGGAAGCCAGGGAAAAGAGCGGATCGCTGATCACCGCAGAGCTCGGTCTGGAACAGGGAAAGGAGATTTTCGCTATACCGGGCAGATTGACCGATCGGCTGAGCAGCGGGTGCAACAAGCTGATTCAGCAGGGCGCAGGGATGGCAATTTCTCCCGGGGATATTCTGGAGTATCTCGGGTTAAAATGCAAAAAAGAATTAATTCTTCATGAAAATCATGTAAATGGACTTGAAAAGAAAGAGAAAATGTTGTATAGTTGCTTGGATTTCAAACCGAAACATCTGGATAAGATTCTTTCTGAGAGCGGCCTTTCTCTGGCAGAATGTCTGAGCATTCTGATGGAACTGGAACTGGGCGGCTATGTGTTCCGGTCAGGAAATCATTATTATGGAAAAAGACTTTAAGGTATGGGAGTAACTATGGCGAATAGTTTGGTAATCGTGGAATCACCTGCAAAAGTAAAGACAATTAAAAAGTTTTTGGGATCCAATTACGAAGTAGACGCTTCGAACGGACATGTACGTGATTTGCCGAAAAGTACTCTCGGATTTGATGCGGAACATGATTATGAGCCGAAGTATATCACGATCCGGGGAAAAGGCGATATACTTGCGAAACTTCGCAAAGAAGTAAAGAAAGCAGACAAGATCTATCTTGCAACGGACCCTGACCGTGAGGGAGAGGCGATTTCGTGGCATTTGATGAAGGCTTTGAAGCTGGATGAAGTCAAGGATAAAAAGGTATATCGGATCAGCTTCAATGAAATTACCAAGAATGCGGTGAAGGCATCTTTGAAGAACCCGCGTGAGATTGATATGAGTCTGGTAGACGCTCAGCAGGCGCGAAGAATGCTGGATCGCATGGTGGGATATCGAATCAGCCCGCTGCTCTGGGCCAAGGTAAAACGCGGTCTGAGCGCAGGACGTGTCCAGTCGGTGGCTCTCCGTATGATCTGTGACCGGGAAGATGAGATCAGCGCGTTTATTCCGGAAGAGTACTGGAATCTGGAAGCTGACCTTCTTCAGCTGGGCAGCAAAAAGATACTGAAGGCAAAGTTTTATGGTACTTCCGGGGAGAAAATAGCGATTCACCGAAAGGAAGAGTTGGATCAGATCCTGGAAGATATGGAAGGACAGCCATTTATCGTTGAAGATGTCAGGATCGGTGAACGTACCAAGAAACCGCCGATTCCGTTTACAACCAGTACCCTTCAGCAGGAAGCATCCAAGGTTCTGAATTTTTCAACGCAGAAGACCATGCGTCTGGCGCAGCAGCTGTATGAGGGCGTTGATGTCAAAGGACATGGCACCATTGGTCTGATCACATATCTTCGTACGGATTCCACACGAATCGCAGAAGAGGCGGATCAGGCAGCCAGACAGTATGTCGGCTCAACGTATGGAGCGGAGTATGTTCTGCAGAATGAACAGGCGAAAAAAAGCAGCGGCAAGATTCAGGACGCACACGAGGCGATTCGCCCGACCGATATTACGCTGACACCCGTGATGGTAAAGGATTCCCTGCAGCGGGATCAGTTTCGCCTGTATCAGCTGATCTGGAAGCGTTTTACGGCCAGCCGTATGCAGCCTGCTGTCTATGAGACAACTTCTGTGAAGGTGGCATCAGGAAAGTATCTGTTTACATTATCGGCTTCCCGTCTGACGTTTGACGGATTCATGTCTGTTTATGTACAGGACGATGAAAAAGAGGATTCGAATACACTGCTCGGAAAGCTGGAGAAGGGGGATGAACTGACATTTTCGGCATGGAACCCCAGCCAGCATTTCACACAGCCTCCGGCACATTATACAGAAGCGTCTCTGGTTAAGGCACTGGAGGAGATGGGAATCGGACGCCCGAGTACCTATGCACCGACGATCACCACAATTCTGGCAAGACGTTATGTGACAAAGGAGAATAAGAATCTTTATGTGACAGAGCTTGGAGAGGCGGTCAACGGTATCATGAAGCAATGCTTTTCCAGCATTGTAGATACCAGTTTTACTGCCAATATGGAATTCCTGCTGGATAAGGTAGCGGACGGCACTGTAAAATGGAAGACGCTGATCGAGAATTTCTATCCGGATCTGGATGAGGCCGTGAAGGCAGCAGAGAAAAATCTGGAATCTGTCAAGATTGCGGATGAGGTGACAGATGAAATCTGCGAGGTCTGCGGACGGAATATGGTGATCAAATATGGACCGCACGGTAAGTTCCTTGCGTGCCCCGGTTTCCCGGATTGCAAGAATACCAAGCCGTATCTGGAGAAAATTGGCGTTCCGTGTCCAAAATGCGGGAAAGAGGTTGTAATTAAGAAAACCAAGAAGGGCAGAAAGTACTTCGGGTGTGAGAATAATCCGGAATGTGATTTCATGTCCTGGCAGAAGCCTTCGACGCAGAAATGCCCGAAGTGCGGCAGTTACATGGTAGAAAAGGGCAGCAAGCTGCTTTGTTCGGATGAACAGTGCGGATATTCTATGAGCTTAAAAGAGTGTGCAAAAGAATCAATATAACTAATTATTAAAAGTGTCAAAAAATTTCGAAAAACTATTGTTATCATCTGTGAATTGTGTTAGAATTTAAGCAACATAAGCGATTTCGGTATAGAATAATTCATGGCTGAGGAGGTTTTTTGAAATGAGTGTACAACTTTTGGATAAAACGAGAAAAATCAACAAATTATTGCATAATAATAATTCACACAAAGTTGTATTCAATGACATCTGCAAAGTCCTGAGTGAGATCCTGTTGTCGAACATTCTCGTGATCAGCAAAAAGGGTAAGGTTCTCGGAGTGGGTCTTTGTCCCGGGGTGGATGAGATTGAAGAACTGATTGCGGATCAGGTTGGCGGTTTTGTTGATGGTATGTTGAATGAACGTTTGCTCAGTATTCTGTCTACGAAGGAGAATGTAAATCTGGCTACGCTTGGATTTGCAGAAGAGAACGTTAAGAAGTATCAGGCAATCATCGCGCCAATCGACATTGCAGGAGAGCGTCTTGGCACTCTGTTTATCTATAAGAGTGATGAACAGTATGACATTGACGATATTATTCTGAGTGAGTATGGTACGACCGTTGTGGGACTTGAGATGATGCGTTCTGTGAATGAAGAAAACGCAGAGGAAACCCGCAAGGTTCAGATTGTGAAATCGGCGATCAGTACGCTTTCATTTTCGGAGCTTGAGGCGATTACACATATTTTTGAGGAGCTGGATGGCAATGAGGGGATTCTGGTGGCAAGCAAGATTGCCGACCGTGTGGGAATCACCCGATCGGTAATCGTCAATGCGCTCCGCAAATTTGAGAGTGCCGGCGTGATTGAGTCACGTTCTTCCGGTATGAAGGGTACCTATATCAAGGTACTGAATGATGTGGTATTTGAAGAATT
>JALFHZ010000007.1 GCA_022776445.1 Lachnospiraceae bacterium | reverse complement strand
TTACGGTAGGCGCAGGAAAAAAGCGTAAACTGATAATCTGAACAGCAATGTAAAGAAGATGTAACACTTGCGAAGACATTTCGCCTTCGCAAGGATACATATAAACAGAAGAATTGTATACCCAACATAGAGGTACAAATCTTGGCAAGAAGAAAAGGAGGAGATAGCAGAAAAAATGAAATGAGTGTTCGTGAAATAGGGACACACAAAAATATTATAAATTTAGAAGGGAAAAGAAAAGTATGAAGAGGATGAAAAAAGTTTTAAGTTTTGTTTTAACAATGGTAATGTTGTTGACTATGGCAGCACCCAGCTTTGCAGCACAAATAACAGTGAATAATGCTCTGAATGGTGAAACATATACTGTGTATAAGATTTTTGATGTAACCAAAACTAGTGATGGAAAAGGATTTGCTTATTCAATTAAGTTAGATAGCCCGTGGAAAGCTACTGTTGAAGAGTACCAATATGGCGAAAAGAATATTTTTACATTAATTGCAGCTGCAGATGATCCTAGTGTATTCGTGGTTACAGCAGATGAGTCTTTTGATGAAACAGTTGCTGCTGATTTTGCAGCTACATTAGCAGCCGCAAATGTAAACGATACAACAAAGAAGGAAGAAACCGCAGCAGATGGAAAAGCAGAGTTTACAGATTTAGAGGCTGGTTATTATTTTGTGAAGACTTCTGTAGGTGCGTTATGTGCTTTGAAGACAACTGATTCTTTAGAAGTAATGGAGAAAAATACGATTCCTTCTTTAACGAAGGAGGAGGATAAAACAACAGCAGCTATTGGTGATGAGGTGACTTACACGATTACTGTTACTGATGGTACTGGTACAAATAATGATATCATTGTTTATGATTACATGCAAGATGGCCTGACATTAGACAATGACTCATTTTCTGTAAAAGTTGATGGTGAAGTTGTTAGTGAGAATCATTATGTTCTTGATAAGAATGCTGGATATATTACTGAAGGAAGCGATTCTGTACCATATACTTTTAAAATTACTCTTAAAGCTGATTATGTAAAAACTCTTAATCAGGGGGATAACGTTGTTATTACTTATAAGGCAAAGTTAGATAAGGATGCGGAAATTTATGATGGAGTGAATACCAATAAGGCATGGTTGCATTATTCCGAGCAGATTACCCAGCCTAAATCTGTAGATGTTGCTACTTTTAAGTTCGATATTATTAAAACAGATGCTGATGGGAAACTTTTGACTGGTGCAAAGTTTAAATTGTATGATGCTGCGACCGGCGGAAATATGATTAATCTGGTATCAGAAAATGGTACTTACCGTGTGGCAGATGCAACAGAAAAAAACAATGAAGGGTTTATATCTGCTGAGATTGAAGCAGGAAAAGTTACTATCACGGGACTGGATAAGACTACTTATTGGTTGGAAGAAACAGAAGCGCCTCAAGGTTACAATAAACTGACTGCTCGTGTTGAAGTTAAACTTTTAGATGGTAACCTGGTTACTACTATGACTGGAGATACTTGGCAAGAAAACGATGGCGGTGTTCAGGTTATCAATAATACTGGTGCAGAGCTTCCATCTACTGGTGGTATCGGTACAACTGTGTTTTATGCGGTAGGTATTATCTTAATGGCAGGTGCTGTATTCTTTGTAGTTAGAAGAAAGAAATCATAATTACGTAGCAAGGTAGATTTAAAATGACAGCTTGAATTACTGAGAAAGGATAGGAAAACCCCATGAAAAGAATTATTGCAAATATTTTTATTGCGCTTGTCTTTCTTACGGGGCTTTCCGTCCTTCTTTATCCGACGGTCAGTGACTATTTGAATGAAAAACACGCATCCCGCGCGATAGCAGTGTATAATAAGTATGCGGGTCAACTTCCGCCAGAAGACTATTCGCAGGAATTGGAGACTGCTGTTGAGTATAATAAATATATTGCTCAGTTTAAAAGTTTGGCTGTAGCTGCGATGGCAGAAAAGGATAAGGGGGACAGCTTTTACAAATCTCTTCTGAATGTAGGTGGGGAGGGAATTATGGCAGTCATCAAAATCCCTTCCATCAATGTCAATCTTCCTATTTACCATGGAACGGAAGAGCGAGTCCTCCAGGTAGCCGTAGGTCACTACCAGGGCTCCTCCCTCCCCATCGGCGGAGCGAGTACCCACGCCATTCTGACCGGACACCGTGGGCTGCCGTCGGCGAAGCTGTTCACAGACCTGGATCGTCTGGAAGTGGGCGATATCTTTTACATCAAGGTTCTGGGCGATATTTTGGAATACGAGATCGACCAGATTGAAACGGTCCTTCCCAGTGAGCTGGACAGTCTGTCCATTACACCGGGTGAGGATTATGTGACGTTAGTAACCTGTACTCCATACGGGATCAACAGCCACCGGATGCTGGTCCGGGGAACTCGTGTGCAGTATGACGGAAATTATGAAGAGAAGGTGCCGATGAAGCCGGCACCGAAAAATTCGGATATTCCTTCGGAGGAACGGGGGAATGGTCTGAGTGACAGGCAATGGATCATCATTGCAGTAGCGGCATTTGCTGCAGCGATTTTATTGGGCCTGCTGATTCCGGGCAAGAAGAAGCCGGATGATTCGAAGGGTTCTGAGCAGGAGCAGGAAAACGCTGGCCGAAGAAACAGGAAATTCTCTCGAAGCAGCAAGGCAGAGAAGAAAGAAGGTAGCCATGAAAAGAAGAAATAAATGGAATCGAGTGGCAGCTTTTCTGGCGGCATTGATATTGATGACTCTTAGTTTATGCCAGGCCGTGTTTGCCGGGGAATCCGCAGGCATTGATCCGGAAAAGCTGGTTCAGCTGGATATTGATCTGGAGGCATCCGACAGAATTGTGACGGTTTCGCTTTATCCGGTTGGTACCTGGGATGGAAGTACAGGGAAATATGTTCTGACAGGTGCATTCGCAGGCTCCGGCGCGTCGCTGGATGTTCATGACGAAGCTGCGATGCGGGCTTCCGCTGACCAGCTGAAAGCGTTTGCCGGACAGAATGGAATCGGTGCGGCAGCATCCAGGACGACGGAGCAGGGTAAAACCACGTTTGAGAATCTTCCTCATGGGCTGTATCTGGTGTGCCAGAACAGAGGAAGTTCGGATAATGCCACGATGACTTCGTTCCTCGTTACATTGCCGATCCTGGATGCAGAGACCCACCAATGGAATTATCGTGTGGATTCACGTCCGAAAAGTGAGAAAGACAGTACGGATAGGCCGGACGGAGGTAATGGCGGAAGCTCTGGCGGAGGCAGCGGCCCAAGCGGTGGAGGCACAACAACCGGCGGCCCCGGTGTTGTTTCTACCGTAGACCCGCTGGTAATACCGGAGGAGCAGGTGCCGTTGGCAAATCTCCCGATCTTTGAAATGCTTCCCAAGACAGGTGATACTACCAATCTGATGTTGTGGGCGGCTTTGATGTCCGGATCCGCATTGGCTCTGGCTGTTCTTTTTGCAGTCGGAAAGCGCATGGAAAAGTAAGCAAAACAAAAACGGTTCAGGGTGAGACGACAGTCAAATGGAGTCTCACCTTTCTGTGGTTTCAGAAAGTTAGTAAAATTTCAAGGAGAAAACAACATGGGTGATTGGAAACCGGATGGTAAGAAACAGAAACCATGCGCAAGAACCTGGTGGTACATTCTGGTGACTTTGTTTACCGGTATGCTCATCATCTCAATGGCGGGATTTGGCTGGACATTATGGAGAGCCAAAAACGAGAACGATGATTTTGCAAAGCTGGCGCAGATCGCTGAAGCAGAGAGCGGGGATTCCGATGCGGTGCTGCGTCAGGACAATTCCGGCACAGCGCAGGAACCGAACACAGAGGCGGCTGCAGGAAAGAATTATCAGGCGCTCTACAACATGAACCCCGATTTCATCGGATGGCTGAAGATAGACGGAACAAAGGTGGATTATCCGGTCATGTATACCCCGGATGACCCGCAGTATTATATTTACCGGGATTTTCAGGGCAGAAAGACTTCCAGCGGCACGCCGTTCATGGACGGGAATGCCACACTGGACAGTGACAGCATCATTCTGTACGGCCACAACATGAAAAATGATACGATGTTCGGAACGCTGGACAGGTATCAGAAAAAGGAGTACTGGGAAGCGCATCCGGTCATTACCTTTGATACACTGGAAGAAAATCGGGAGTATGAGATTTTTGCCGTGTTTACGACCCGGCTTTTCAGACAGGAGGAAGACGGATTCCGGTATTACGGATATGTCGGAGACCTGACGGAAGCGCAGTTTAACGAGTTTGTGAGCCAGTCCTGCATGGCTTCCCATTACGATACCGGAATCATTCCGGAGTACGGGGATCAGATCTTAATGCTTTCCACCTGCAGCTATCACACGGAGAACGGGCGGCTTGTGGTGGCGGCGCGGCGCAGACGGGAGGATGGGAATGTTATTGAAAAATATACAGACAGGTGATATTCTGACGGAGCGGGAGCTGCAGATCGGCTGGGAGATGGATCAGGTGTATGACCATCTGAACGGAGAAGAGGAGAAGACCGGGACGTTTGCAGAATGGGTCAGAGAGATGATGGAGGATGGAGATTACGAACTGATTGAATCAGAGTGAGTGACGGAAGTCTGACACAAAAAACCGGGCGCGAGGCCCGGTTTTTTGTGTGCGAGACATGAATGCTTTCTGCTTTCAGGAAAGACCTTCCAGATCAAACGGAGGCGTGTATTCTTCTTTGGCACTGCTTTTTTCCTGCATGAAGCCATCTTCCAGACCCAGTTCCAGGGCGGTATCTACAACTTTCTGATATTCGTAGCTGGTGATACGCCGGTTGAGCTCCGGGTATTCCCGGCTTTTGTAAAACGGTGTGTACTGACTCATCAGACTGATATAATACTGTCCTTTCGGCAGCTGTTCGGCAATCCAGTGAAGCAGGCGGATGGAATCTTCTTTCTGCCCCGGAAGAACCATATGGCGGATGATGACACCGCGGTCCATCAGAAGAACCGATTCCCTGCCGGGAACGGAATGAAAGACCGGTGTGCCGGTCTGCAGGATCATCTGCCGGATGGCTTCGGAAGCAACGGAGAAATAATCGACAGCGCGGGAATACTTCATGGAAAGTTCCGGGTTGAAATACTTGAGATCCGGAAGCCAGATGTCCACGTAGTCTTTCAGCGCCTGAATGGTCTCAATGCGTTCGTATCCGCCGCAGTTATAGACGATCGGGATGTGCAGGCGGTTCCGGACCTGATCCAGAGCCGGAAGAATCCAGGGAAGATAGTGCGTGGCGGTGACCAGGTTGATGTTGTGTGCGCCCTGATCCTGCAGACGGAGAAAAATATCTGCCAGCTGCCGGGAGCTGATCTCTTTCCCGTAAAGCTGCTGACTGATCCGGTAGTTCTGGCAGAAGCAGCAGCGCAGCGTACAGCCGCTGAAGAAGACGGTTCCGCTTCCGTTGATGCCGCTGATGCAAGGCTCTTCCCAGTGATGGAGGGCGGCGCGTGCCGCCATGATCCGGTCGGATGCCTGGCAGAAACCGAACGTGCCGGATTCGTGCCTGCGGTCTGCGCCGCACATGCGGGGACAAAGCCGGCAGTGTGTGATCTGATTCTGGATGAAAGTGTTATTTAGCTGCATGTGTGACATGATTCCTTCCCGTGTATGGACAAATTTGTGCCTGAGGCGATAACATACCTATCTAGTATACGAAAGAGAGGCAGAGATTGCAAGTGAACACAAATGAAAATATCACTTGCATTTCGCATATTACGGTGCTATAATACATATGATAACATGATAGATTGACTAAGATGAGAGTGGGCGCTGGTCCACTCTTACTTTATGTTTGAGGTGCGTGCCGGGGCAGGATTCCGGTATGGGATCCGGACATGAAAGTCTTACAGAGATGCAGCAAGCGAGGTGAGTACATGACAAGAAGAGAAGCGTATGAGTCCAGGACAGAGAAGTTCCTGCTTCCGGTTCTGGCAGAGCATCAGTTTGAGCTGGTGGATGTGGAGTATGTGAAGGAGGCGGGAAACTGGTATCTGCGCGCATACATCGACAAGGAGGGCGGTATTACCGTAGATGACTGTGAGGTGATCAGCCGGATCCTGAGTGACTGGCTGGACAAAGAGGACTTCATTGATGACAGCTACATTATGGAGGTAAGTTCTCCGGGTCTGGGAAGACCGCTGAAGAAGGATAAGGATTTTGAGCGCAGCCTTGGGGAAGAAGTGGAGATCCGGCTGTTTAAAGCCCGCAATAAGCAGAAAGAGTTTACGGGCATTTTGAAGTCGTATGACAGGGAACATGTGACCATCGAACTGGAAGATGGGATGGAAGAGACTTTTACGAGAGCAGAGATTGCTCTGATCCGTCTGGCATTTGATTTTTAAGGATTGATTTTAGGAGGATAAAACCATGAACAAAGAATTAATCGAGGCGCTTGATCTTCTGGAGAAGGAGAAGAACATCAGCAAGGCGACCTTACTGGAAGCGATTGAGAACTCTCTGCTGACTGCCTGCAAGAACCATTTCGGCAAGGCAGACAATGTCAAGGTTGTCATCAATCCGACCACCGGTGATTTTTCCGTATATGCGGAGAAGGAAGTTGTTGAGGAAGTGGAGGATCCGCTGACGCAGGTAAGCCTGGCAGAGGCGAAGCTTCAGAATCCGAAGTATGACCTGGGAGATCTGGTTCATTACCCGATCGAGTCCAAGTCCTTCGGACGTATCGCGACTCAGAATGCGAAGAACGTGATTTTACAGAAGATCCGTGAGGAAGAGCGCAGCCAGCAGTTCAATGAGTGGTACAGCAAGGAGAAGGATATCGTAACCGGAATTGTACAGCGTTATCTCGGCAAGAACATCAGCATTAACCTGGGCAAGGTGGATGCCATCCTGAATGAGGCGGAGCAGGTGAAGACCGAGGTGTTCCGTCAGACCGAGCGTATCAAGGTGTATGTGCTGGAAGTAAAGGATACCCCAAAGGGACCGCGTATCTCCGTATCCAGAACGCATCCGGATCTGGTGAAGCGTCTGTTTGAGGAGGAGGTTGCCGAGGTGAAGGACGGCACGGTAGAGATCAAGGCGATTGCGCGTGAGGCCGGTTCCAGAACCAAGATCGCAGTCTGGTCCAATGACCCGAACGTGGATCCGGTCGGCGCATGTGTCGGCATGAACGGTGCGCGTGTCAACTCGATTGTCAATGAGCTGCGTGGTGAGAAGATCGATATTATCACCTGGGATGAAAATCCGGCATTCCTGATCGAGAATGCACTCAGCCCGGCGAAGGTGATCTGTGTTGTGGCAGATGAGGAAGTGCGTGAGGCACAGGTGATTGTTCCGGATTACCAGCTGTCTCTGGCTATCGGTAAAGAGGGCCAGAACGCGAGACTGGCAGCAAGACTGACCGGCTATAAGATTGATATCAAGAGTGAGACCCAGGCAAGAGAGATGGGACTGTTTGAGGAGATGGGTATTGATTCTCAGGAGGAAGGCGTTTACGACGATTTCCAGACGGATTATGAAGTGTCCGCTTCCGGTGATACTTATACCGATGATGATTCCGAAGAGACTGCCGAGTAGGCAAGAGTGACAGATAGGATGTGAACAGAGCTTGAGTACAAAGAAATTTCCGCAGAGACAGTGTATCGGCTGTGGTGAGATGAAAAACAAGAAAGAGATGATCCGCATTTTGAAGACTCCGGAAGGAGAATTTACGCTGGATGCGACCGGAAGGAAGAACGGAAGGGGCGCATATCTCTGCCCGTCTTCGGACTGCCTGAAGAAAGCGATAAAGAGCAGGGGACTGGAACGTTCCTTTAAGATGGCGATTCCGAAGGAGGTGTATGAGACGCTGGAAAAGGAGATGGAACATCTTGGATAACAGACAGAAATTATTGAATTTGATTGGCCTTGCCACGAAGGCCGGGAAGACTGCCAGCGGCGAATTTTCGACGGAAAAGGCAGTGAAGAGCGGGAACGCGCATCTGGTCATTGTATCGGAGGAGGCTTCCGACAATACGAAAAAGATGTTCACGAATATGTGTACTTACTATAAAGTCCCAATCTGTTATTTTGGTGGAAAGGGCGAGCTTGGTCATGCGATGGGGAAGGAGATGCGGGCATCTCTGGCTGTCGTGGACGCAGGTCTGGCCAATGCGATTCTGAAACAATGGAACATTTCTCGGGAAGATAATCGGAGGTAGTGAGTATGAAGACGAATGACCCAAAGGAGTTGGAGAATATGAATAAGGAAGATCAGGCAAAGCGTGCTGCCGCACCGGCGGCAGGGGAAGCGCCTAAGAAAAAGATTGCGGCGGTATATCGTCCGCAGAATTCACAGCAGAGACCGCAGCGTCCGGCAGGACAGGGCGGAAGAACACAGGCACAGAGCGCGGCAGCACTTAAAGCTCCGGCGCAGAGTGCCAATACGGAGACCAGAACACCGGCACAGAATCCGGCTCCGGCGGCTCGTGAGAACCGTCCGCAGAGCCAGGGCGGTACCGGAAGCAGACCGCAGGGTCAGGGCTTCGGAGGCAGCCGTGACGGTGAGAAACGTGACGGAGGCAGACCGCAGGGCCAGGGCTTCCGGGGCGGCCGTGACGGCGAGAGACGTGACGGAGGCAGACCGCAGGGCCAGGGCTTCGGAGGCAATCGTGACGGTGAGAGACGTGACGGAAGCAGACCGCAGGGCCAGGGCTTCGGAGGAAACCGTGACGGTGAGAGACGTGACGGAAACAGACAGGGCCAGGGCTTCAGGGGTGGCCGTGATGGTGAGAGACGTGACGGAGGCAGACCGCAGGGTCAGGGCTTCGGAGGCAGCCGCGACGGAGGCAGACTGCAGGGCCAGGGCTTCGGAGGCAGCCGTGACGGTGAGAGACGTGACGGAAACAGACAGGGCTTTGGCGGCAGCCGTGACGGAGGCAGACAGGGCTTTGGCGAGAGACGTGACGGAAGCAGACCGCAGGGTCAGGGCTTCGGCGGCGAGAGACGCGATGGAGGCAGACCGCAGGGTCAGGGCTTTGGCGGTGAGAAACGCGATGGCGGCAGACCACAGGGTCAGGGCTTCGGAGGCAATCGTGACGGTGAGAGACGTGACGCAAGAAGCGGAGGCGGCAGAAGCCAGAGAGATTCTTCTCCGAAGAATTACGATACTCCGATTCAGACCAAGCCGCAGAGCAATCGTCAGAACAAGAACAATTACAAGAATGACCGTTATGAGAAGAACAAGATGGTGGAGGACGGACCGAGAAACAAGGGCGGCAAGGTTTCCAAGCATCCGTTTATCATGCCGCAGAAGCCTGTGGAAGAGAAAGTGGAAGAAACCGTTAAGATGATCACCATTCCGGAGATTCTGACCATCAAGGATCTGGCTGAGAAGATGAAGCTGCAGCCGTCCGTGATTGTCAAGAAGCTGTTCCTTCAGGGACAGATTGTGACGCTGAATTCCGAGATTGATTTCGAGAAGGCAGAAGAAATCGCAATGGAATACGATGTTCTCTGTGAGAAGGAAGAGAAGGTGGATGTGATTGCCGAGCTTCTGAAAGAGGATGAGGAGAATGAGGACGACATGATTGCAAGACCGCCGGTTGTCTGTGTCATGGGTCATGTTGACCATGGTAAGACCTCCCTGCTGGATGCGATCCGTTCGACGAATGTGACGGCTCGTGAGGCGGGCGGTATTACCCAGCATATCGGTGCATATACCGTAGAGATCAACGGGCAGCAGATTACATTCCTGGATACTCCGGGACATGAGGCGTTTACCGCAATGCGTATGCGCGGCGCGCAGTCTACGGATATCGCCATTCTCGTGGTTGCTGCGGATGACGGTGTGATGCCGCAGACCATTGAGGCAATCAACCATGCGAAGGCTGCGGAAGTGGATATCATCGTGGCGATCAACAAGATTGATAAGCCGAGTGCCAACATCGACCGTGTCAAACAGGAGCTGGCAGAGCATGAACTGGTTCCGGAGGACTGGGGCGGAAGCACCATTTTCGTACCGGTGTCCGCACATACCAAGGAGGGAATTCCGGAGCTTCTTGAGATGATTCTGCTGACTGCAGAAGTGAAGGAGCTGAAAGCCAATCCGAACCGTAAGGCGAGAGGTCTCGTGATCGAGGCTGAGCTGGATAAGGGCAAAGGTCCGGTTGCTACCATTCTGGTACAGAAGGGTACGCTGCATGTGGGCGACAGTGTGACTGCCGGTCCGTGCTATGGTAAAGTCCGTGCGATGATGGATGACAAGGGACGCAGAGTCAAAGAGGCCGGTCCTTCCATGCCGGTTGAGATCCTGGGTCTGAATGATGTTCCGGGCGCAGGTGATGTGCTGATGGCGACCGAGAACGAGAAGGAAGCGAGAAGCTACGCGGAGACCTTCATTGCCGAGAGCAAGAATAAGCTTCTGGAGGAGACCAAGTCCAAACTGTCTCTGGATGATCTGTTCAGCCAGATTCAGGCTGGTAATGTCAAGGAGCTTCCGATTATCGTCAAGGCAGATGTACAGGGTTCTGTGGAGGCAGTAAAACAGAGTCTGATGAAGCTTTCCAATGAGGAAGTGGTGGTCAAGGTGATTCACGGCGGCGTTGGTGCGATCAACGAGTCCGACGTTTCTCTGGCATCCGCATCCAATGCCATCATCATCGGCTTCAATGTAAGACCGGATGTGACGGCCAAGTCCATTGCGGAGCGTGAGAAGGTTGATATCCGTCTGTACCGCGTCATCTATCAGGCGATCGAGGATGTGGAGGCTGCCATGAAGGGTATGCTGGATCCGATCTTCGAAGAGAAGGTCATCGGTCATGCCGTTGTGCGTCAGACCTTCAAGGCTTCCGGTGTGGGCACCATTGCCGGTTCCTATGTCATG
>JALFHZ010000005.1 GCA_022776445.1 Lachnospiraceae bacterium | reverse complement strand
GCAGCATTGCTGGATGCGATCGTTCTTTCGGTGGTATCCAGGGAGCAGCAGGGAACCTACGGATATAAGATTACGCAGGACATACGGGAGATTATCGATATATCAGAGTCCACTTTGTATCCGGTGCTCCGCAGACTGTTGAAAGAAGCCTGCCTGGAGACTTATGATCTTGCGATTGACGGCAGGAACCGGCGGTATTACCGGATTACAGAAAGCGGGAGACTGCAGCTGAATTTGTACCGGGGTGAATGGAGCAGCTATTGCAGGAGAATTTCTACGATACTGGAGGAACAGGACAGATGAACAGAGCGGAATTTATCAGAGAACTGGAATATCTGCTGCAGGACTTACCGGAAGCCGACCGGGAGGATGCGATTGCCTATTACCGTGATTATCTGGAGGAAGCGGGAGAGGAAGGAGAAGCACAGGTGCTGCAGGAGTTTGGAAGTCCCGAACGGGTGGCGGCGATCATTCGAAGTGATTTGAATGGAGGTCTGGAGAACGGAGGAGAATTTACGGAGTCCGGATATCAGGATGAACGGTTCCGGGATCCGAATTTCCAGGTGATGAAGCGCAGAGAGCTTCCGGAAGTTCGGGAAGATGCAGAGGAATCCCGCAACGGAGACTTCCACACGGGACGGAAAGCTGCGGGCCGCAGACAGAATCCGTTCCGGCAGGTGCGGGACGAAGGGAGGCTGAGACGTTTGATCAAAGTGGGACTGCTTCTGGCGCTGCTTGCATTCCTGGCCCCGATTGCCATGGGGATCGGAAGCTCCGTGCTGGGAGTATTCGCGGGGATTGCCTGTCTGCTGATTGCACTTCTGATCGGTATCGGAGTGCTGACGGCGGTTACGTGTATCGCTGCCGTGGTCTGTCTGGTGATGGGAATGTGGGGGCTGTTTGTGTCTTTCGCCCCCGGACTTCTGGTTCTCGGCATTGGTGTGTTTCTGCTTGGTGCAGGCATGATTGGAATTGCGGTTTCTGTAATGGTTTACGGAGAATTTCTGCCGTATATGATACGAAGCCTGGTGAACCTTGCCGGAAGGCTTTTCCATAGAGGAAGGAGGCGGAGCATATGAGGAAAATTATACGCTGGTCATTCCTGCTGGGACTGGTCTTCTGCCTGATAGGAACCGGGATGATCACGGCCGGAGTGCTGATGGGCGGAGGCCGGTATCTGATACAGGAGAAGTTTTTTGATGAGCTAGGGGATTGGGAACTGGAGTGGCATTATGAAAATCCGGAACAGCATCACCGGGAACCGGACTGGAATCATGCTGGGGAATCTGTTTAAAGAGGAGAAAAAATATGGATATGAGTCGTAAATTATACCGTTCCAACAAGGATAAGATGATCTGTGGTGTGTGCGGAGGAATCGGAGAATACTTAAACGTGGATCCAACGCTGATCCGCCTGCTCTGGGCGGTGCTCGCCTGCTCCGGAACCGGATTTGTCGTCTATCTGCTGGCGGCCATTATCATTCCGCTGGAACCGGACGAGTACCGGTATTGATGGGGCATCGCTTCGTGCGGCTGGAAATCACGGCGCGAATCGTATAGATATGAGAAAACAGGGCATACTCCTGATTATGGAAAGGAGTGTGTCCTGTTTTATGTCTAAGAAAAAGAAACCATTCGATGTGAAAAATATGACACCGGAAGAACAGCTGAAATTTGAGATAGCAGAGGAACTGGGGCTGGGAGACCGGGTGATGAAGGAAGGCTGGAGATCCCTTACCTCCAAAGAAAGCGGAAGAATCGGCGGTCTGATTACGAAGCGGAAGCGCCAGATGAAGGCAGAAGCCCTGGGCGGTCAAACAGATGCTTGTCAAAGGTCCTGATTCTATTTATAATAATAAGATACCAGGGGCAAAATACCTTTTGCCCCCAATACCGTAATAATGATTCAGGCCGATGCCGGAAAATCAGCCGGGAGGACCGGAGGTAAGTGTTATGAGAATCAGTATCATCAGTTTTACAAAGGGTGGAAGTGTCGTGTGCGGGAAGCTGGTAAAGCGGTTTCGTGAGCTGGGTGAGAACTGCGGCGGCTATGTGCAGAAGCGTTTCCTGAATGAGCTGCAGGAGCTACCCGGGATCTGTGCTGTGGAGGAGCCGGTTGGTGTCTGGAGCGGCCGGATGTTTGCGGATGCGGACGCGCTTATTTATATTGGGGCAGCCGGCATTGCGGTCCGTGCGATTGCCCCGTACCTGAAGGACAAGATGACAGACCCGGCGGTGCTGGTGATTGATGAACAGGGACAGTTTGTGATATCGCTGTTGTCCGGTCATGTAGGCGGAGCCAACCGGCTTGCGGCGCGGGCAGCTGAGATTCTCGGAGCGGTCCCTGTGATTACGACGGCTTCGGATGTCCGGGGGCTATCTGCGGTGGATGTCTGGGCGAAGGATTGCGGACTGATTCTTTCCGACCGGGTGCTGGCCAAACGGGCGGCGGCAGAGCTGGTAAACGGCGGAGCGGTTGGATTTTACAGCGACTATCCGATGGAAGAACCGGTTCCGGAAGGATATATGCGGGGACAGATGTGTCCTGTGCAGGTATGGGTGACGGTGCGCAGAGCACCGGATGCGGATCGGATGCTTTCCATGTTTCTGCCCGAAGATGCACAGATTCTGCGGCTGATTCCGAAAATACTGGTGGTCGGAATCGGGTGCCGCAGAAAAATTACGGAAAAACAGGTGGAACAGGCCGTCTGTAAAGTCATGCAGGAGCACAATCTGGATGAGCGGGCAGCCGGTATGATTGCAAGTATTGATCTGAAACGGAATGAAGAAGGGCTTTGCGCATATGCGAAGAGGCAAAAGCTTCCGTTTTGCACCTGGTCGGCGGAAGAACTGGAGACCGTGCGGGGCGATTTGTCGGAATCAGAATTTGTACGTACGATAACCGGAACCGGCAATGTGTGTGAACGTGCCGCACTTTTGGCAGCGGGACCGGGAGCCCGTCTGCTTGTCAGAAAACATGCGTATGACGGTGTGACGGTGGCCGTGGCGGAACGGGATTACCGTGTGGCCCGGCAGGATAAGACGGAAACAGCAGCAAAGGAGTGACAAGATGGGATTATACCGTATGATACTGGTAGACGATGAGGAAGAGGTGCGCAAAGGCATTATCCGTAAGATTGCGTGGGAACAGCTTGGTTTTCAGGTGGTGGGAGATGCAGAGAATGGGGAAGATGCGCTGGAAAAGATCGAACAGCTGGAACCGGATGTGGTCATGACGGATATCCGGATGCCGTACATGGATGGTCTGACGTTGTCTGCACGGATCCGCCAGAAATATCCGTCCATAAAGATCCTGATTTTTTCGGGCTTTGACGATTTTGAATACGCGCAGCAGGCGATTAAGCTGAATGTGACGGAGTACATATTAAAACCTGTGAATGTGGAGGAACTGACAGAGATTCTGAACCAGGTTCGCGAGAATCTGGACGAAGAGATTGAACAGCGGCGCAATGTCAGCCTTCTTCGTGAAAACTATCGCAGCAGTCTCCCGATTTTAAGAGAGCTGTTTCTGAATGATCTGGTATGTGGCAATGCCGGGCAGGGGATCGAGGAAAGGCTGCGGGAATATGAGGTAGATATTCTGGATGCCAGAAAGTGGCTTGTGGCTGTGGTGGATATCGAGCCGGAGGAGGCAGAGGAGCAGAGCCAGCTTTCTATCCATAAGGAGCAGGAGCTGATACCGATTTCTGTGCGCAAGATTCTGGAAGACAATCTGAACGGATACTGCCGGATGACGATTTTTAAATCGACAGTTGGGATTACTCTGATTCTGGCGGTAGATGAGGACAATACGCAGACGGGGCTGATTGATCTTCTGAATGATGTCTGCAAGGAAACCCGCCGGATTTTGGAGGTCCCGATTACGATTGGAATCGGGCACAGCTGTTCCGGGCTGGATAAAATCAGCTGGTCGTATCAGACTGCGTTGGATGCGCTGGGATACAAAGCGATCGTAGGAACCGGTAAGACCATTTATATCAATGATATGGAGCCGGTCAGCCGGGGAAAGCTGCAGTTTGAAGCCGGGGACGAGGCGGAACTGGTGGAAACGATTAAATTCGGACCAAGGGAGAAAATTGCTTCAGTCGTACGTGCGATTATCGGGAAAATGGGAGACGTCAAGGCTCACGCAAGCAAGTATCAGATTTATATGCTTGCGATTGTGAACTGCCTGACGCGCCTGATGCAGAAATATGATCTGGATCTGGAAGCGATGTTCGGCTCCTGGGAGAACTATACGGAGCTGATCTCCGGGCCGCAGAGGCGGGAGGATGCCGCAGAGCGGATCATTCAGGTGGCATACCGGATGAACGAAGCGGTGAATCAGGAACGGGACAATACAACCCGGAAAGTTATTCTGGAAGCGCGTCAGTATATTCAGGATCACTATCAGGACCCGGATCTTTCTGTGGAAATGATGTGCCGGCAGCTTCACATGAGTCCGGCGTATTTTTCCACCATGTTCAAGAAGGAAACCGGACAGACCTATATTGCCTATCTGACGGAGGTGCGTCTGGACAAGGCGGTGGAACTTTTGAATACGACCAGTGACAAGACTTATGTGATTGCACAGAAGGTCGGATATCAGGAGCAGAATTACTTTAGCTATGTGTTCAAGAAGCGGTTTGGTGTTTCTCCGACCCGATATCGCAGTGCGGCGCAGAATGGACGGATTTGATTTTGGGAGGAGGGACCTATGGGACTGAAACAGGAGGACAGGAATGGAATCTTTTCCAGATTCAGTATCCGATCCACGATTTTCATATACTTTACGGTCAGTGCGCTGGTGGGAATCATGCTGGTAGGGCTGTCTCTCTACAGTCGTCTTGCCACGCAGTATGCGGTGATGATTCAGGAAGAAAATCAGGAGATGATCCGCCAGATCAACCGTTCGGTGGATTCCTACCTTCGGACGGTCATGAAGCTGTCGGATTCCCTGTATTACGGTGTGATCAAGAACGCAGATCTTTCTTCTGATTCGGTGAACAATGAGTTTACGCTGCTGTACGATAATAATAAGGACTATGTTTCCAACATCGCACTGCTTTCAAAGAAGGGGGAGCTTTTGGAGGCGGTGCCTGCCGCCAGACTGAAAACGGGGCTGGATGTTACGAAAGAAACCTGGTTTCAGGAGACGCTGAAACGGACGGATAACCTGCATTTTACGATCCCTCATGTGCAGTATATTTTCGATAACCATGAAAATCAGTATCGATGGGTGATCACCCTGTCCCGTGCAGTGGAGATTACCGACGGAACCGCCACGGATCAGGGCGTGCTTCTGCTGGATATCAGCTATGCGAGTCTGCAGCAGCTTCTGGATAACGTCACGCTGGGAAACAATGGTTATCTCTACATGATCGGCAGCGGAGGAGAACTGATCTATCATCCGCAGATGCAGCTCATCGATTCCGGTCTGGCAACGGAAAATCTCGAGGCGGCGTCCGGTTATCGGGACGGCAATTATAAAGAAACCTATCTTGGAGAGCTGAGAGAGGTGTTTGTGAAATCCGTAGGATACACGGGGTGGAAGATTATCGGAGTTACTCCGGCCAGAGGTCTGTCCCTGAATAATCTGAAGACGAATCTGCTTCTGGTCTTTATCATTGCGCTGGTTCTATATATTCTGACGTTGATCAATGCCTATATTTCCTCGAGGATTACGATTCCGATTCATGAACTGGAAAAATCGGTCAATGAACTGGAGGCCGGACATCTGGATACAAAGGTATATATGGGAGGCTCCTATGAGATCCGGCACCTGGGACGTTCCATCGGTGACATGGCAAAACGGATTCAGACACTGATGGATGATATTGTTGCAGAGCATGAATCCAAGCGTAAGAGTGAGTTTGATACTCTGCAGTCGCAGATCAATCCTCATTTTCTGTATAATACGTTGGATATCATTGTGTGGATGATCGAAAATGAGCAGAAGGATGAGGCGGTCAAGATTGTGACGGCTCTGGCACGGTTTTTCCGGATCAGTTTAAGCAAAGGAAAAAGCATTATAACGGTCAGGGATGAAGTAGAGCATGTCCGCAATTATCTTATGATCCAGCAGAAACGATTCAAGAATAAATTTATCTACCGCATCGAGACGGAGCCGGATGTGCTGAATTTTGCCAGTCTGAAGCTGATGCTGCAGCCGTTGGTGGAAAATGCGATTTACCATGGTATGGAATTTATGGATGGCGATGGTCTCATCGAGATTAAGGCGTATCTGGAAAACGGGGATCTCTGGTTTACGATCCGGGACAATGGCCTCGGCATGACAAAGGATCAGGTGGACAGCCTTTTGGCAGAACCGGTGTATACGACTTCACACCGCGGTTCCGGAATTGGCGTGAAAAATGTCAATGAACGGATCCGGCTGTATTTTGGAGAGGAGTACGGGCTGGTCATTGAATCGGAGCCGGATGAGGGAACGTGGATCCGGATTCATTTGCCGGCTGTCTCTTATCAGGAGATTCTGAAAAAGGAAAAAGCAAGATGAGAAAACGAGAAAAATTATTGTGGATTCTGTATGCGGGATTTCTGGTGCTTTTATTTCTGCTTTCCTCGACGAATCTGATTATCAAGGAACGGGAGCAGGAGATATACCGGCTTTCTGTGATTATCGAGGATTCCAGGGATGATAATTATGTCAATTTCCGGAAAGGAATGGATCAGGCTGCCATGGAACAGAATGCGGATGTCAGTTTCATTACTCTGTATGAAAAAGACAACCGGAAGCAGCAGATGGAACTGATCCTTCGGGAAGAACAGGACGGAGCAGGAGCGCTTGTCGTTTCCCCGGTTGATGAAAACGAAGTGATACAGGCGATATCCGGCGGGCGGATTCAGGTTCCTCTGGTTCTTCTGAATACAGAACTGACCGGCGGGGAGATCGAGGCGGTTATTTCGCCGGATTATTATGAGATGGGGAAACTGCTGGCGAAAAAGGTGGTGGAGCGGCATGACAGCACGCTGCCGGTGTATCTGTTCGGTGAGCCTCAGGATAACCGGACTTCCGGTCGCTTCGAGGCAGGGATTCGTTCGGTGTTGGAAGCACAGGGGTATCGGGTGACGCTGTTTGAACACCGGAATGAGCAGGATTACCGCAGAACGATCGAAGAGCTGGTCTATCCGGGCTGCCGCGATGCGGTGATCATTGCACTGGATCCGGGAAGTCTGTCGGAAACCGCGGCCATTCTGTGGGACAGCAGTGTCTATGCCTCTTATGTGAAAGGACTGTATGGACGCGGAACCACGCTTTCGGTGCTGAATGATCTGGACCGCGGCATGATTCGCGGTATCTGTGTCACGGATGATTTTGCGGCCGGATATCAGAGCGTACAGAATGCGGTGAATCTGATGAAAAACAGACGGGTACAAAAACAGGTAAACCTGGAAAGCTATTACATCGAAAAGGAAGATCTGCGCAGGCCGGAATATGAAAAAATGCTGTATCCAATTGAGTAAGGGAGAAGAAATATGAGAAAAATCGGTATGGGAATCATGTGGAGGGCATGGATTCTGCTTTTTGCCGGGGTGCTGTGTCTCTGCACCGGCTGCAGTAAAAGCCGGATGCCGGAGAAAAAAAACTCCATCCGGATCGGCGTCAGTCTGTACAGAGGGGATGATACATTTATCAATAACATCCGTGCGGAGCTGGAAAAAAAGGCCAAGGAATATGAACAGGAATCTGGTATTAAGGTGATTCTGGATATTCAGGAGGCCAAGGGCAATCAGAATACACAGAATAATCAGGTGGAGCGGTTTATTTCTCTGGGATGCGATGTGCTCTGTATCAATCCGGTAGACCGCATGGCGGCTTCCGCCATCATTGACAAGGCGATGACTGCCGGGATTCCGGTGGTTTTCTTCAATCGCCAGCCGGTGGAAGAGGATATGAACCGATGGGATCAGCTGTATTATGTGGGGGCAGATGCCAAGGAGTCCGCGGTTCTTCAGGGCAGTATTCTGGTAAATCTGTACAGGGAAACCCCTGGCGCATTGGATTTTGACGGCGACGGTGTCGTCAGCTACGTGCTTCTGGAAGGAGAAACCAGCCATCAGGATTCACTGATCCGGACAGAGTGGTCGATCCAGACACTCAAGGACGGTGGAGTTCCGATTGAAAAGATTGCCGGAGCGATTGCCAACTGGGAGCGAAGCCAGGCTTCTGCGATTATGGAACAATGGCTGGATAAGTACGGGGATGAGATGGAACTGGTGATCTGCAATAACGATGATATGGCGCTTGGCGCGATTGACGCGCTGGAGCGTGTCGGAGGGCCGAAGCTGAACCTGGTCGGTATTGATGCGACGAATCCGGGCCTGGAAGCGGTACAGAGCGGAAAGATGCTTGGCACTGTCTCATCAGACAAGGAAAAATACGCCTGGGCGATTCTTCAGATTGCCGCGGCTAAGGCCAGACATCAGCAGATCAATGCGGAAATCACTCTGACGGATGGAAAATATTACTGGTGTGCGCAGGAAATCATATTAAAAAATTAGCAAAAATATGGATGAATCGAAGAAATTTTATAAATGTGGAAAGAAAATCTTATGGAAAATTGCGGAAAATCCCGATATAATGGGTTTGTCGGTAAGGCAAAAGCACCAAAACCGAACCTGTATAAGCTCATAGAAAAGGGAGGATTACAACATGAGATTAACAAGAAAAGTAACTGCTATGGCACTGGCATCCTGCATGGTATTATCCATGACCGCATGCGGCGGCAGCAAACCGGCTGAGACCACCGCAGCAGCAACTGCAGCAGCAGAGACCACCGCAGCTGCAACAGAAGCAGCAAAAGAAGCAGAGACCACTGCGGCTGCAGCGGCAGAGGCAGCAGGCGGAGATATGGCTGACAAGAAAGTCGGCATCAGCATTTATAAGTTTGATGATAACTTCATGACCCTGTATCGTACCGAACTGGAGAGATACATGGTAGAAGATCTTGGATTCAAGAAAGAAAATATCACCATTCAGGATGGTAAGGGTGATCAGGCTGAGCAGACCAACCAGATCCAGAACTTCATCGCTTCCGGCGTGGATGTTATGATCCTGAACCTGGTGCAGTCTTCTTCCGCACCACAGGTTACCGATATGTGTAAAGATGCAGGTATCCCGGTTGTTTACATTAACCGTGAGCCGGATGCAGCAGAGGAAGAAAGATGGAAAACAGAGGGTCTGAATGCTACCTACGTCGGTGCAGATGCAAGACAGTCCGGTACCTTCCAGGGTGAGGAGATCGTTGAGACCGAGAATAAGGGCGATATCAACGGCGACGGTAAGGTAAGCTACATCATGGTACAGGGCGATCCGGAGAACGTAGATGCTCAGTATAGAACCGAGTTTTCTGTAAAGGCTCTGACTGATGCAGGTATCGAAGTGGAAGAACTGCTGCTTCAGAGAGGTGACTGGGATCAGGCGAAGGGCCAGCAGATCGTACAGGATGCCCTGACTCAGTTCGGTGACAAGATTGAAGTTGTTTTCTGTAACAACGATGCAATGGCACTGGGTGCTCTTCAGGCAATCGACGCAGCAGGCAGAAAAGTAAATGAAGACATTTACCTGGTAGGCGTTGACGCTCTGACCGAGGCTGTGCAGAACGTAGTAGACGGCAAGATGACCGGTACCGTATTTAACGATCACTTCGGACAGGCTCAGACCGCAGCTGATATGGCAGTGAAGTACTTAAACGGCGAAGCAGTTGATCCTGTGAACATGGTTGACTACGTAAAGGTTACCAACGCAAATGCAGCAGAGATTCTTGAGAAGGTAAAATAAGGATTACTCGTTTGACCGGTTGAAAGGTGTCGGGTGTGTCAGGTGACACACCCGATTTTTAAGAAATGATATTTGGGTGTCAGCAGAAAGGAGAGAAGGGGATGGCAGAGTACA
>JALFHZ010000001.1 GCA_022776445.1 Lachnospiraceae bacterium | reverse complement strand
ATGGAAGCTTTTGAGGATGCAGTTAATGACATGGATGTCCAGGCGATGATGGACTGCATGGATGATAAAGCTGTAAAAGCACTTACCACAGGTATGGATGTTATTATGAATATTGCAGGTGGACTCACGGGAGTGGATCTTGGAATCAGCGCAGAGGATCTGATCAATATGATGCCGCTGATGCAGGGCCTTTCCGAAACCTATGCTTCGGAGATGGGATACCCGCAGGTGGATTTTCAGGTAACGGAGACTTTTATCAAAGGGGACAAGGCAACCGTTTATTTTGTTGAAGCGGGTTCTGGCGAGCAGGCAGTCATCAATATGAAAAAGAGTGATGGGCAGTGGAAGATGGTTCTGGATACCAAACTGATCACGGCACAAGAAGCTGATCGCGTTCTTATTGCAGGAGAGGAGACAGAAGAAAACGAAGATGTCGATACAGAGAAGGCAGCATTGTCATTTTCTGTTCTGGATCTCCTGGATTCCGAGAAGGTGGAAAATTTATTAAGAGTTTTCTTGGAAAGCCTGAGCGAATAAGAAGAGAGGGAAAAGAAGTAAAGGAAAAGCTTTGGAAATGGTGAAAGTTGCAGTATACGACAAAGATGTATCTGTGCGGGAGCTGGTGAAAAAACTGGCCATGCAAATTTCAAAGGAAATTCAGTGTGATGAATATTCGGATCATGAGGAATTGATACAATGTTTGACAGAGAAAAAGGAACGATATCACATCATTTTTATGGATTTGGAAAGCGGGGAAGAGGACTGTGGGCTGGAAACAGCCAGACGGATTGGTAAACTGAGTGCCAAATCCAAAATGGTTTATATGACGGAGAATCCTGTGACATATGTTCAGCAGATATTTCTTCTGTCAGATAATCTGGGAGGTTTTCTAGTTAAACCATTGGATGAGGTGATTCTGAAAGAGAATCTTCTGAAACTGGTGGAGGAAGAAAAGCAGGGGCAGAGGGCCGGAATTTTAGTGAGAAACAAAGGGGTTATGCAGCCGATTGCTTTCCGGGAGATTATTTCTATGGAAAGTACAGGGCATCTGATTGAGATTCAGACGATCAATGGTCCTTATTCGTGTTATGGCCGTCTGCAGGAATTTGTCAATCAGTTACCGATGGAATTTATTCAGTGTCACAAGAGTTATGTGGTGAATATGAGGGAGATTTTGCGGATTGAGGGAAAGAAGATATTCCTGTCAGATGGAATGATAATTCCAATCAGCAAGTCGCGACTTGCCCAGACCAAGGAACGGTATTCTCAATACATACAGGGCATGATTCAATGGTATGAATCTTCGGAATCGGGAAGCTGATGCAGAAATGATGAAAAACGGTAAAATTTGTTTTAGGCAAATTTTGCCGTTTTTTGTGCAAAAAAGAAAGATTGTACATATTTAACAGAAAGGTCCATTTTTGTAACATTATAGACCGTTTTTGCAAAAGCGGGCACATCATGTCACCTTTTTGTTATAATGAAGGCACAGTCATGTTGAGGGAATGGTTTGTTTTTGCTGCAACAGAGGACTGAATTTGACAAAGGAGTGAAAAGTATGAATTTAACAAAATGTAGTAATGGGCATTTCTATGACAGTGATACATACGCTTCCTGTCCGCATTGCAACAGTGGTGCTGCAGCTGAAAACAGTACGATTGCATTTGATGGCGGTTCTGGTATTGCTGCAACGGTGGATCTGGACAGTTATAAACCGGCTTCCTCTCCCGAGATGGCCGGCGTATCTCAACCGTCTATGATGTCGGCAGGCAGTCTGGATGATTCCAAGACGATCAGTATCTATCAGAGTGGAAAGATGGAAACTCCTCAGATGTCCCCAACGGTTGGCTGGCTGGTTTGTACGAAGGGCAAATTTTATGGTCAGGATTTCCGGTTAAAGAGCGGACGCAATTTTATAGGAAGAGGGACAGATATGGATATCTGCCTGACTGGTGAAAATACCGTTTCCCGTGACCGTCATGCGACGATCATTCACGAGCCGCGGAAAAATATTTTTATTGCTCAGCCTGGTGAATCCAGAGAGCTGTTTTATGTAAATGGAAATGTAGTATTATCTCCGATTCAGTTAAAGAAAAATGATGTACTGCAGATCGGTGAAGTACAGTTGATGCTGATTCCGTGCTGTGACGAGGCATTCAGCTGGGATCAGGAATAAAGGGGGAATAAGCGATGTTATCATTTATGCCATCGAATGTGGAATCTTTCATTTCAGATATCGCCGGAGTCATTCAAAGCATGAGTATTCTGATTTTGATTCTGGGAATTGTTTTTACATTACTGCCATATTTTGTTCATGGTTATGCCATTATGTGTACTGGCCGCAAGGCAAAAGTAGATGGCGATTTCATGCCGTTCATTCCGGTTGCCCGTCAGATTTATCAGATGAAAATTGCCAAATGTCCGGTGTGGTATATCTTTTTCTTCGGAACCACTACCGTGACTGTTGTGACCGTAGGGCTGATTTCTTCCCTGTTATACAAACTGACCGGTAAAATGGCGATCGTTACCGTGCTCTGCATTATTTATATCATTGCCAACATGGTATTTACCTTCTTGTACTATCAGAAATATTATGAAGCCTTTGGCTTCAATCCGAATACGGCTTGGATGAATATTATTCCTACTTTCGGACTGGTAGCAGTAACGTTTGCCATGCTGATTGCATTCTCCAATTCGATTCGTTATGGCAAATATGTGGAGACACCGGCACCGGATGCCCGTGGATCCAAATCCATGCCGACCAACAGCGGAGTCATTGTCGGTATTGCAGGTTCCTATCGGGATGCAAGATTTGACCTGGTGGATGGTGCAGAGCTGATTTTCGGTCGTTCTCCGCAGGAGGCCAACATTGTCTTCGATCAGTTGGCTACGGATGTCAGCAGAAAACACTGCTCGGTTCGTTTTGATGGCCGCGCAAATCAATATGTGGTTACGGATTATTCCAGCAACGGCACCTATCTGGAGAACGGCAGCCGTCTGGAGCATGGTCAGCCGAAGCAGCTGTCCCGGGGTACAGTTATCTATATTGGAAGCAGCAGACAGAACGGCTTCCGTCTGAATTAAACAGCTGCCGGAATCAAATAAAGCATGAATGCGGAAATCAGGCTCGAAGGAGAGATTTAAAGAAATTTAAGTTTTTTTGGACAGCCTGATTTCCGTGTAGATAACGAATGGTGGAAAAGGGAGATATCATATGGTTTCATATCAATTGCTCACGAATCCCGGAGATCGGGAAAATAACGAAGACAATGTAGGAATGTACCAGAATGGTGATGATTTCTGTTTTGTTCTGGCTGACGGTCTTGGTGGACACGGAAAAGGGGAGCTGGCATCACAGCTTGCTGTCGAAGAGGCAGTAAAGGTTTTTGCCGTGAATGGTACGGGGGAAGCGCAGTTGGCGGAATCCTTCGATGCAGCGCAGTCTGCCATTCTGGAAAATCAGAAACAGGATGCGACGGCAATGGATATGAAGACCACTCTGGTAGTACTTCATGTGGAACGCAATCAGATTCGCTGGGGACATATTGGTGACAGTCGGCTTTACTATTTCCAGGACGGAAAGCTGGCACAGCGAACCCTGGATCACAGTGTCCCACAGATGCTGGTGGCAGCAGGTCAGATTCGGGAAAAGCAGATTCGCAATCATCCGGATCGCAATCGCCTGCTCCGTGTACTGGGGGTGGAATGGGATGCTCCCAGGTATCAGATCGAAGACCCGAAGGGGCGGTACGGACATCAGCAGTTTCTGCTCTGCACGGACGGTTTCTGGGAACTGATCGATGAAAAGAAAATGATGCATTGTCTGAAAAAAGCAAAAACTCCGGCAGAATGGCTTGCGCTGATGGAAGCGATTGTCTGCAAAAACGGAGCAGGAAAAAATATGGATAATTATTCGGCGATTGCCGTATGGGCAGATTAGGGAGGTACACGGAATGGCGGTCGTTCGGTGCCCGCAGGGGCATTATTATGATAATCAGAGTTTTTCCAGCTGCCCACACTGTGGAATATCGGTCTGCGCAGATGGAAAGGATGCCGGAAAACCATCGGAGGCACCGAAAGCAAGGGGCAGTCTGTTCGGATGGTTGGAGCGGGATAAGACTGTAGCCATGTCTTCGGGGGCAAAAGAAGAGGCGGCATCTGACCGGACTGTGGCGTTGGAGGCTCTGCCGGATTCCGGAGATGAGGATCAGAAAACGGTTGGTTATTATTCCGTGGTTAAGGGAAATGATTATGTAACCGGCTGGCTGGTCTGTGTGGAAGGACCGGAAAAAGGAAGAGATTATCGTCTGCATCATGGATTTAACCGGGTGGGACGGGATGTCGAGATGGATGTGCAGGTGATGGATGATCCTGCGATAACGAGGAAAACACATTGCTCCATTGTTTATGATGACAGAAAGAACCAGTTTTCTCTGGTTCCGTCTGCGGGAGCGTTGACATATTATCAGGACAGCCTTCTGACGAAGGCGAAAATGCTGCAGGCAGGAGATCAGATCCAAATGGGCGGCAGCACATTTGAATTTATTCCGTTTTGCAGGAAGGGACGCATATGGGAAAAAGAGGAAGAAGTTTAGGCCTGGTTATCTGGATGGCGGTCGTTTTGTCAGGGACGGCGTGGGCCATGCCTGATCAGGAGGAGAGCCGTATCGATCAGGTGTATCTGAATATGCCGGAGCTTGTGATGTATGGAAGCGGGCTGACGGTGGAAGAAGTGCAGGGAGCGGAAGCGTACCTTGCTCAGGAAAAATTGAGGGCGGTGGGGGAGCCGGTTGTATTTGCTGATTCCGGAGAAGGAATCTGTTATTATGTTCTGCTTGATATTTCCGGTTCTATTCCGAACGCTTATTTTGGAGGAATGAAGGATGCGGTTCTGAGTTTGCAGGAACATCTGCGGGATCAGGATCAGATGATGCTGTATACGTTTGGTGATGAAGTGACGAAGGTCTTCGATGGAACTCAGTCTTCTGAGGAACTGGAGCGTGTTCTTGCGGAACTGAAAAATAATAATCAGGAAACCCTGCTGTTTGAGGCCATTCATCAGGTGGCATCCGAGTCTGAGAAAATGCGCGGAGATGGGATTACCAGAAAAGTTCTGGTAGTTATGACAGATGGGGAAGATTTTGCAGTTGGCAAGAAACAGGCTCAGGAGGCACAGACCAGTCTGCGGGACAAAGGAATTCCGGTCTATGCATGCGGTATTCGGGATACAAAAAAGGAGTACCTGAACAGTTTCGGTGAATTCGCCAGGAATTCCGGCGGTGATCTGACGGTATTTTTGCCGGAAGAAGGAGCAGAGATGCTGCTGCATCTGCAGGATTCTCTTATGGACGATATTCGTGCGGAATATCAGGCGGCAACGAATCTGGTTACCTACCAGGAAGAAGCTTTTAGCCTGAAGCTGGCGGATCAGCGGGTAGTTCAGAGGTCTGTGATGAGTGATCACTGGATTCCGGATCATGAGAGTCCCTGTCTGTTGTCCGGTGAGTGCATTGCAAAGCAGCAGATTCGTCTGGTATTCAGTGAACCGCTGAAGGGGCTGGATGGTTCTGCAAATTATCAGTTAACCTTTGAGGGAAACCCGGTAGGAGTTACCGGTATTTCCTATGATAAAGGTAGCAGTTCTGTGGTAAATCTGTCCCTGGCAGAGCCGGTTAAAAATGGAATTTATGAGCTGGATCTGGCAAATATTACGGACATTTCCATGGAGGAAAATCCGGTGAAGGGCGGCAGAATCCAGGGAGTTGTGGACATTACAGTTGAAAATGCACAGGAATATGAGGCAGTGGAAACCGGACAGACGGAACCGTTTGATTATACCGGAGTTTTGTTCCTGATTTTTGCGGCAATTGTGGCACTGATTGTTCTTGTTGTTGTTCTGAGCCGGAAAAAGAAGGATACACAAGAGCATTCCGATGCTTCCGCACTGTCTGACGAAGCCGACAGTCAGGTGGTTCTGAATGGCGGTGGTTTTCAGCAGCATGTGGCAGTGGAACCGGTACCGACAAAAACGCTGCAGGTGCTGATTTCCATGCATGGTATGCGTCCGCTGCAGACGGCATGGGAGTTGGGAACCAGTCTGATTGTGGGACGATCTGCAATGTCTGATATTCATTTTGACGATCCGAAGATGTCGCGCCAGCATTTCTGTCTGGAGCGCAGCGGGGATCAGATTTTTATTACTGATCTGAATTCCAGCAACGGAACGATGGTGAACGGAATCCGGATTCAAAACAGGAGAAGTCTGTTCTCCGGAGATACGATTGAAGCAGGCGCTGTGAAAATTACAGTTAGGTGGTGACAGGTGTGATACCGGATCTTTGTCCAGGATGTTTTGAATCCGGTTATAAAAATGGCAGCTGTGTGCGCTGTGGATATCAGGCGCATTATGATAAGCTGCGCAGTCAGAAAGCATTGCCGGTGGGAGCGGTTTTGAAACAGAGGTATTATCTGGGAAAACTTCTGGGTGAGGGCGGATTTGGAATTACCTACAAGGCATATGATCTTCAGAAAAAAATGATCTGCTGTGTGAAAGAGTATGCACCGAACGGACTGTGCAGGCGAAAGGAAGATCACCTCCATCTGGAACTGCAGTCGCAGGAATGCGAAGGTCCATACATGGCGGGACTCCGGCGCTTTCTGGAGGAAGCACAGATTCTGAGCAAGCTGGAGCAGATTCCGTCGGTTGTAGATATTACAGATACCTTCCAGGAGAATGGAACAGCATATTTTGTCATGGAATACCTGGATGGAGCAGATCTTCGACAGATTGTGAAAGCGGCAAAGGGGCGCCTGCCGGTAGATATGGTTACAAACGTGATCCTGCAGGTGGCAGTTTCTATGGATGTGATTCATACAAAGACAAAAATTATCCACCGGGATATTAGCCCGGAGAATATCTATATTACCAGAGCGGAAAAGGTCAAGGTGATCGATTTCGGCAGTGCGAAGCAGACGGAGACAGGCATGAAAGCGGGGCTGTCCGTGGTGCTGAAGCCGAAATTTGCACCTCCGGAGCAGTTTTCCTCTCAGATGGAACAGGGAGGCTTTACGGATGTGTATTCTCTGGCCGGAACCTATTATTATGCGCTGACGGGAATAAATATTCCATCGGCGCCAGATCGTCTGGCAGGAAAAAGCTATGTGCCTTTAAAGCATATGAACATCGGAGTATCTGAACGATTGTCTGATGCAGTGGATCATGCTTTAATCCTGAATGTCCGGGAAAGAACACGGACTATGCAGCAGTTTGTGGCTGAAATTGCAAATGCGAGGCAGGTGATTCCGCGCATGCAGCCCAAACCGAAGCCCAAACCGGTTCCGACAGCGGTCCCTTATGTGGCGGTGATTGAGGGAAGTGAGAAAGGAAAAAACTGGATTCTTCCTCTGAACCGGTCGCTGAAACTGGGGCGGTCTGAGACGGAAGCGCAGCTGCGGGTGCGTTTTCCGGCAGATATCAGCCGGGTGCACTGTATGATTACATACCTGGCAGAATATCAGCGGTTTTGTATCCGGGATATGTCTGCAAACGGAGTCTATTATAAAGGGCAGAGACTTCAGAAAGGCATCGATTATAATGTAAAACCCCCTGCCAGATTCGTTCTGGCCAGTATGGGATGTGTCATCGAGTTAGGAGTAAAATATGAATATCGTTGAAGAACGACAGGAGGACAATCCATGGTTTGAGATTGGTGCCAGCAGTATTTTGGGAACCAGAAACTATCAGCAGGATTATGCCTATTTTTATACAGGGGAAAAATGTGTTCTGGGGGTTGTCTGTGATGGCATGGGCGGACTGGAGGGCGGTGAGCGCGCCAGCAGGACCGCTGTGGAGTTGATGATCCGGGATTTTCACAGTACCTCCAATCTTGGATTTGTGCCGGATTTTCTGGCCCGTACAGCGAGACGGATGGATCAGGCAGTCGGTGCCCTGGAAGGAAAAAACGGAAAGCCTTTGAGAGCCGGAACGACGCTGGTGGCGGCATACTGTCGGGAAAATCAGATGTATTGGGTTTCTGTCGGGGACAGTAAGATTTATGTGATTCGTGGTGGGGAGATTATTTCTCTGAATCGGGAACACAATTATCGTCTTGCCCTGCAGATGCAGCTGGAAAGCGGACTGATTGATCAGGCTTTTTATCAGAAAGAGGAGCGGAAGCCTCAGGCGGAGGCACTGATCAGTTTTATCGGAATGGATCCGGCGAAGTATATTGATGGAAATCAGAAACCACAGATCTTACAGCCGGGAGATATTATCATGCTGTGCAGTGACGGGATTTACAAAAGCCTGAATGAGAGTCAGGTACATGCCATGGTGCGGGATAATGATTTGGATATGAAGATTGCAGCTGACCGGGTTACGGCCATGGCGATGCGTTATGGGGTGCGCGGACAGGATAATACAACAGCAGTTTTGATGAAATACCTGGGAAATTAGGAGGATAACAGCGATGCTTTGCTTGAACTGCATGAATACGTTCGAAGAAAAATACGGTGTCTGTCCGCATTGCGGATTCATACCGGGAACTCCTCCAAAAGAAGCTTACCATCTTTATCCCGGTACTGTTTTAAGAGGTCGTTATATCGTGGGAACCACGGTAGGTTTTGGCGGTTTTGGTATTACCTATCGTGCATGGGATCGCACACTGGAAAAAAAAGTAGCGATCAAGGAATTTTATCCGAATGGTATCGTAAACCGTGTTCCGGGAGAGAAAAACGTTATCATTTATTCCGGTAACCGTGCCAATGAGTTCCAGAACGGAAAGGTGCGTTTTCTTGCGGAAGCGCGGAATATGGCACGTTTCAATACCCATCCCAATATCGTCAATGTTTATGAATTTTTTGAGGAGAACAACACGGCATATATTGCCATGGAATTTCTGGAGGGCATGTCGTACAAGCAGTACATTGCTGCCTGCGGCGGAAAAGTAAGTGTTGATGTGGCAGTTGCTGTGACGCTTTCCGTGCTGGATGCACTGAAGGAAATTCATAAGGTGAAAATTATTCACCGTGATGTAAGCCCGGATAATATTTTTATGGTACCGGTGGAACCGGGATCTGATCATTTCAAGGTGAAGCTGATTGACTTTGGTGCTGCGCGTTTTTCCACTGGAGAAGAAGAGAAGACGCTGTCGATCATTCTGAAACCGGGATATGCGCCGCCGGAGCAGTACCGCACCAAAAGCAGACAGGGACCATGGACGGATATCTATGCAGTAGGTGCCGTTCTGTACCGTTCGATCACGGGTGTCATGCCGGAAGAATCGGTTAACCGTATGGTGGAGGATCATATGCCGGCACCCAATACGCTGGTTCCGGATTTGCCGCAGTATCTGAATGACAGTATTTTGAGGGCAATGGCTCTGAATCAGGAACTGCGTTTTCAGAATGTCGATCAGTTCCGTGAGGCGATTCAGAATAAGACAAAGGTTTTAAGCGTTGGTTCTGAACTGAAGCGGAGAAAAACCATACGTGGTTTGGCTATTGCAGGAATCTGCGTGGTGCTCCTGGGTGCGGCCCTGGGGTGCCGGGAAGTATATGTGCGTAAACAGGGCGCTTTGTACGATATTGAGGCGCAGATTACCGTTCAGATGCCAGATGTAAATGGCCAAAAGGAAGAAGAAATCCGGTTGGCAGGAGCGCTGGGTACCGGTTACGGAGAAGCAAAACAGATTGCATTGGATGCAACGGATGCGATGATGACGAAAATGCTGAATGAGTATACCGGAAAGTTCGAGAAAGTTACGGTCAGTCAGGCGATTGGCGGTCAGTCGAATGATTATGAGAAATGGCTTGATGAAGCGGCAAAGACAGGTGCGCTTCCGTCTGTGTTTGAAACCAATCATGTGACAGCAGGGGATTCGGATCTTTGGGGAATGCTCGGAACGCTGGATACAACTTATGAGACACTGGATTCTGGCAGCTATTATTTTATTGCCGATGATGCATTCCAACAGTATTTTGCAGCCGAGAAAAAGCAGATTCCGATCGCATTCCGTGCGCCAGTTCTGTATGTCAACACGCACATGATTCCGGAGGATCAGATTCCGGAAGATGTGACAAGGCTGAGTCAGCTGGTTGATGAAACGGGAGAGACAAGCTACTGTGTCAGCACAGAGAATCTGGATATGTACCGTGCGGCGTTTGCCGATTCTGATGAGGAGGCGGCCTTTGAGGAAGCTTTGCCGAACGGGAAGGGATATGAGCCGTTCCTGGAAAGAAAGACGGCATACTACCTGGGAAATACGGATGATTATGAAGCAGTTCGTGCAAGTCTTGGCGGTATTTATAAAATGAAGGTGATGACCAGTCTTCAGAAAGAAGGTAAGGTCAGGGGCCAGTTTACACATCTATGGAGTATCAGCGGTGCACTGGAAGGAGAAGCGAAGACGGCGGCGGACAGCCTGGTTTATTATCTGATGGGTGAAACGGCGCAGGACGTGTTCAATCTTCAGAATGGAAATGGCCTTTCTCTGAACCGAAACATGTTGGAAACCTATGTAAAAAGCAATGATGAATTCCGGGATGTGGTGAAAATGCTGGATCATCTGACAATGGAATATGGAGAGGAATAACGAATATGAGGCGCTGTCTGAATTGTATGAGTGAATATCCGGAACAGTATGAAGACAGATGTCCTCATTGCGGATATGTTCATAATGTGACACAGGGCGGAGATGTCAGTCTGCCGCCGGGAAGTATTCTGCAGGGACGCTATATTGTCGGAACGGTGATCAAGGCAAGAGATACGGATGTATTTTATAACGGATGGGATGCTCTGTTTGACCGTCGCGTGCAGATTCAGGAATACTTTCCGAGATATTGTGCGACCAGATCCGGAAAAGAAGAACTGAGTATTTATGATTCCAAGGTTGAAAAGTACGCAGAAGGTCTGGAACTGTTTTTTCAGCAGAGCCGGGAATTGATTCGGCTCTACAAAGAGGAAGATGTGATCACTTATCATGCCTGTTTTCGGGAAAACAAAACGGCTTACGCGGTGATGGAGTATCGGAATTTGAGCACTTTAAAAGACCAGTTGGATGGGAAAGCCGTCAGCACCCGGCAGGCCCTGAAGCTTTTGCGGGAAGCCATTTGCACGGTAGGAAAGTATCATGAAATCGGCGTTTATCACGGAATGCTGGCTTTGGATACATTCTGGGTTGCTGAGGAAGGAAAGCTGATTGTAAAGGATTTCGGGGCGTGGCGTTATGTAAGCGGAGAACCTGGAATTGTCAGCTACGGCAAAGGCGGCGTTGAGACGGATGTATATGGGTTGGCAAGGCTGTTTTGCCAGATTGTGACAGGGCGGATGGTGGAAGGGGATGAAAAACTTCTGGCAGAGCTGACGCGTAGCCGGATTCGGTTAAATCAGTCGGAAGCAAAAGCGCTGCGAAATGCGCTGGCTCACGACACTCGAAGTCTTCAGCGTTTTCAGGAGGAACTGGAAGGCAGCAGAGCACGCCCGGTATCGTCGGTATTGGCAAAGCAGGCGAAACGTCGGGATGCCAGATATTCTCTAACGCTTCCGAAGTGGTGTATTGCTGCGGCCGGTGTGGGTGTGGCTCTGATTCTTGGATTTACTGTTTTTCATGTGCGTGGAATCCGTCTGAAGTCGGATGCAAGTGTTCTGGAACAGCAGCAGGTACGGGTGCCGAATGTGATCAATAAAAATGTGGATGCAGCAGAAGCAGAGCTGAAAGAGCTGGGACTGGTGATGCAGCGGGAACAGATGGAATATTCGGAAGAGATTCTGGAGGACATGATCATTTATCAGACTCCAAAGGAAGGTACTGCTCTGGAAAAGGGCGAGGCAGTCATGGTTTCCATAAGTAAGGGAAAACAAAAGGCGGAGCTTCCACTGGTAAACGGCATGGAGAAGGAAGCTGCGTTAAAAGCGCTGGAAGAAGCCGGTTTCCATACGGTCACTGTTGTGGAAGACCCGGAAAGTACGCAGGAGTATGGGACGGTTCTAGGAGTTGCTGTAAAAACAGAAGAAAACGAAAAACCAAAAAAAGTGAGAAATATCATGGAACTGCTTCTTGGAGGAACATCCGGTGCAGCTGCTTCTGACCGTTTGAATGAGGAAGCAGTGGCATTGAGTGCAGAAATTGAACTGATTGTAAGCACAAAAGAATTGCCGTCGGAGGAACTGGAAGTGGAAGTGCCAAAACTGGTTGGACTTGATGTAACAAAGGCCGGGGAACTGCTTCAGCAGATCGAGGGAAAACCCATGGAACTGACTTTTCGGGAAGAATACAGTGACCGTCCGGCAGGTGAAATTCTGAGCCAAGATCCGGAAGCGGGTGCAAAGACAAAAAAATCCTATGTGACTGTCGTTGTCAGCCGGGGCAAAAAGATGATTCGTGTGGAAAGCGTGGAGTTGATGACCCTTCAGGAGGCAAAAGAGAAGTTGCGTGAACTGGAACTTGTCGTTGGAACTGTGACAGAAGCGTATCATGATTCCGTTGCTGCCGGAAAGGTTATCGCTCAGAGTACAGGCAAAGATGAGACTGTGGAAAAGGGTACTGCGGTTGATCTTGTGATCAGTCTGGGAAGAAAACCACAGTCATCTAATTCAAACAATAAAACAGCAGAGACAAAAGCGGCACCGACAACAGCAGCACCAACAACGGCTGCGGTAACGACAGCAGAGCCGACCACGGAGGCGCCAACAGAGGAAGTGCCAACAGCAGAACCGGCAGTGTCCGATGATTTCGGGAGAGAGTCCATTGTCATTACTCCGAATCCCAAAAGATCGGAAGAGGAGGAAGAGCAGTCCCAGGCATCCGGACCGGATGGAAGTTCCGGAAACGGCGGCTCGGGAATTGAGCTGACAGGACCGCCGGGGGCCAGCAGTTCGTAGTAACAAAAACGGTCGGAAACGGCAGGGGATGATATGAACAGATTATGTATGGGTTGTATGAGGGAGTATGATGATCGCTTTGATATCTGCCCTCATTGCGGATATATCTTTAATACACCGGCCAGGCAGGCATATCATATTACGCCTGGCACCATATTGAATAATCGCTATATCGTGGGAAAGGTACTGGGGTTTGGCGGATTTGGCGTAACCTATATTGGCTGGGATTATGTCATGTGCCGTCGGGTGGCGATCAAGGAATATCTTCCCAGTGAATTTGCCACTCGCGCACCGTCGCAGAACCAGGTCACAGTTTATTCCGGAGACAGACAGGAGCAGTTTCGCGAAGGCCTTGCCAAAATGATGGATGAGGCAAGGCGTCTGGCGAAATTCGACCATGTTTCCGGTATTGTACAGATTTTCGACTGTTTTGAAGCCAACGGAACTTCGTATCTTGTGATGGAGTATTTGGATGGCGTTACCTTGAAGGAATATCTGGAAAACCATGGTACCCTTACCGTGGATCAGGCAATGTCTGTGATCATTCAGATTGCTTCTGCCATGGATATTGTACATAAAGCAGGAATTCTGCATCGTGATATTGCGCCGGACAATATCTATGTTCTGAATCCGGAATGCCCGGATGATCTGCGGGTTAAGCTGCTGGATTTTGGAGCTGCCCGCTACGCCACAACAAAACACAGCAAGAGTCTTTCGGTGATTATTAAACCGGGTTACGCACCGGTAGAACAGTATCGAAGCCGGAGTGATCAGGGAACCTGGACTGATGTCTATGCATTGGCTGCGACTTTTTATAAAATGCTGACAGGAGTCACGCCGGACGATGCAATGGAGCGGTATGCGGATGACAGGCTGAAAAAACCATCCAGACTTGGGTGCCGGATATCCAAACCCATGGAGACAGCACTGATGAATGCTCTGAATGTTCGGATTGAGGATCGGACGCAGACGATGCTGGAATTTGCAGAAGAGCTGACCAATGCTGATGTGGAGGCGCATCGGATTACCAGGGAGAAAACGGATCTGGGGAAAGTACCGAAAGTTGTTCTGGCATTGGCGGGAGCCGGATCTGCTGCGGCAATTCTGGCAGCTGTACTGATTGGAACCGGAATCTGGGCTCCAAGCATTCAGTCGGAAGAACATGAGTTGGAGAGCAGCATGGTGCGTGTCCCCAATGTAGTAAATAAAGAAGTGGATCAGGCGGAACAGATTCTGAAGCTGGCCAGCCTGAAAATGGTCCGGGATCGGGCAGTTTATTCGGATGAGATTCCGGAAAATATGGTCTGTTATCAGGCGGTGAAGGACAGTGCTGCCGTGTCGAAACATACGACGCTTCTGGTGTGGGTCAGTAAGGGTGCTGAAAAGGGAGTTCTTCCTCATGTCATGGGGCTGGATCAGGATACGGCTCTGATGTGGCTGGAGACTGCCGGTTTTACCAATATAACGGTCAGTGCGAGTCAGGAACCGGGACCATATCATACGGTTGTGCAGATCAGTCACCAGCAAGGGGAGCTTACAAATTTGTCAGAGGAAATTCACCTGGTAGTCTGTATGAACGAAGAAGATCAGTCGGGAGATGAGGCAGCAGTGGTTGTGATGCCGGATGTTATCGGAATGGATGTGGAGAAAGCAGAGGATCTGCTGGAAACACAGCAGCTTCGGGTTAATCTGGCAGAAGAATTCAGTGATCGTCCGGAGAATACGATCATTCGTCAGGAGCCATGGGTCGGAACAGAACTGAATCAGGGGGTTTATGTTACGATTGTGGTAAGCAAGGGTCCTGAGAAAATATTTATGGAATATGTCCGGGACATCCCGGAACAGGAGGCGCGGGATCAGATTCTTGCACTGGGGCTGCAGGTTGGTTCTGTGGCAGCCCAGTACAGTGATACCATACCGGAAGGCAATGTCATCGGGCAAAGCATTGCGTCCAATACCGAGGTCAAAAAGGGAGATGTGGTAGATCTGATTATCAGTCTGGGAAGAGATCCGGCACAGATACAGCCGGATCAGGATGCGCTGGCAATGACGCAGGAACAGGAAAGACAGCAGGCAGCAGTTGAAGAGGAGGCGCGGCGTCAGGCGGAAGCCCAGGCCCAGGCAGAGGAAGCACGGCGTCAGGCGGAAGCGGCATTGGAAGCAGAGCTGCGTCGTCAGGAGGAGGAAACCGAAGGTTCCCGGGTTGTTTCTGCTTCTGGGGCACGTACTACTGCCAGACTGATTGAAGTAGAAAATGTGTGCGGTATGACACTGGAAAGAGCGACTGCAGTTCTGGAAAATCAGGATTTGAAAGCAGGAAAGGTGACCAGAGAGTACAGCGACAGCGTTCCGGAAGGGTATGTCATTGCTCAGGATGAGGAAGCTGGAGAAGAGGTCCGTAAGGGAAGTAAGATCCGGTTGACTGTCAGCAAGGGTCCCGATCCGGATGCATAAGAATCTGAAGAACAGGAATGATCAGACAGCAAAAGCTGTTCTGATATCAGAGCATAGAAGAAAAGGAGGATTTTATATGAATTTAGTGAAATGCAGTAAAGGACATTTTTACGATGGAGATAAATTTGCATCCTGTCCGCATTGTGGAGGTGGTATGCCTTCTGATTCCGTGACGGTATCTCTTCCGTCCGGTGATTCATCCGAAGTGACTGTGGCGATGCCGGCTTCTTCTGCTCAGGAATCGGTGACCGTATCACAGTATGCGCCGAGTGAACCTGTGACACAGCAGAGTACCGCGCCGGAGCCGGTATCTTTTGCAGATGCCATGAGCAAAGTACAGAGTTTTGCTCCTGCTGAGGATGATGATAACCGTACTGTCAGTTATTACAGTCAGAAAATTGCTCAGCCGGTGAACAAAGAGCCGGTAGTAGGATGGCTGGTATGTACTGCAGGAAAATATTTCGGTCAGAGCTTTACACTCAAGAGCGGCAGAAACTTTGTTGGACGCAGCGCGTCCATGGATGTTTGTCTGGATGGAGAAAATTCCGTTTCCAGAGATCGCCATGCTGTCATTATCTATGAACCGAGAGAGAGAATGTTTATCGCCCAGCCGGGAGAGTCCCGTGAGTTATTTTACGTGAATGATGATGTGGTTTTGGATAATGTG
Organism: Lachnospiraceae bacterium; assembly: GCA_022776445.1. Classification (GTDB taxonomy): domain Bacteria; phylum Bacillota; class Clostridia; order Lachnospirales; family Lachnospiraceae; genus Brotaphodocola. The sequence continues at coordinate 1,330 of JALFHZ010000001.1, read as the reverse complement.
GTTTTGAAGCCGTATGATAGGATTTCCCTTGGTAAAGTCAATCTGATGATCATTCCCTGCTGTACCAAAGAATTCGCATGGGAAGATCTTGCAGAATCAGAAAAATAAGAAACAGTTGGTAGAGGAATGATATGAACAGATTATGTATGGGATGCATGCGGGAATATGATGACCGTTTCAATGTCTGCCCCCATTGTGGGTATGAATTCAATACACCGCCGAAGCAGTCGTATCATATTCCACCCGGATCCGTATTGCAGCAACGCTACATTGTGGGAAGGGCACTGGGATTTGGCGGCTTTGGTATTACTTATATCGGTTGGGATTATGTAATGGCGCGAAAAGTTGCCATTAAGGAATACCTGCCCAGTGAATTTGCCACTCGTATGCCGACGCAGCTGAAGGTAACGGTTTACTCCGGTGAACGGGAGGAACAGTATAAAGAAGGTTTGATTAAGACCATGGAAGAGGCAAGACGGCTGGCAAAGTTTGAGTCGGTGCCTGGGATTGTTCAGATCTATGACTGTTTCGAGGAGAATGGTACCTCCTACATTGTCATGGAGTTTCTGGAAGGAATGTCTTTGAAAGATTATCTTGCAGAAAAAGGCAACATGACACCGGAGCAGGCGCTTCCGGTGGTGCTGCAGATTGCGGCTGCTATGGAAGCCGTACATAAGACTGGAATTCTGCACAGGGATATTGCACCGGATAATATTTATGTGCTGAATCCGGATGAACCGGACAGCCTTCGGGTCAAATTGTTGGATTTTGGAGCAGCACGTTATGCGACTACAAAACACAGCAAGAGCCTGTCTGTAATCATTAAACCCGGTTACGCGCCGGAGGAACAGTATCGCAGCCGCGGAGATCAGGGTACCTGGACCGATGTATATGCATTGGCAGCGACTTTTTATAAAATGCTGACCGGTGTCACACCGGAAGATGCCATGGAGAGAAGTGTGAAAGATGAGGTCAAAAAACCATCCAGAATGGGAATTAAGATCTCAAAACCGACAGAGACAGCTCTGATGAATGCCATGCATGTCAAGATTCAGGACAGAACACAGACGATGGAAGAGTTTTCACAGGAACTGATGGCTGCAGAGGTAAAGGAGCGGGCTGTTACAAAGGATAAACAGGCGGTGGCATCGATTCCGAAGTGGTTTCTGGCGGTGGCCGGTGTAACGCTGGCAGTCGGTGCTGCAGCAGCGGTACTGATGATGACCGGTGTCATTAAATTCCGGATCAATTCCGGAGCCAGTCATCTGGAAAAGAATATGGTACGGGTACCGAACGTGGTGAATCAGGATGCGGATGTGGCTGAGACGGT
>JALFHZ010000213.1 GCA_022776445.1 Lachnospiraceae bacterium | reverse complement strand
AGCCATACCAACCACAATGGAAATGACAATCTGGAAAAACTTCATAACGATACCGACCACCGCCATAGGGATCTGTGCATACTGTTCCTGACCGAAAATCGGATCCATTGCTCCATATTTGCGAATCATATTGTTGATCGCAGCCATAGCCGCAACCAGGCTGATCTGAGATAAAAAGCTGGTAATACCCAGCACCAGAGTTTTGCCGCAGACAGAACCGTTCAAACGATAATCCCCTTTTTCAGGTTTGATAATTTTCATATGACACAGATACCATACGGCAAGAACTGCCGTAACAATCTGGCCGATCACCGTTGCCACGGCTGCCCCCATCATTCCCCACCGAAAAACAAAGATGAAAACAGGATCCAGAATGATGTTAATCACTGCACCGGCAAGTGTGGAGACCATCGCAAATTTCGGATTGCCGTCCGCACGGATGACCGGATTCATAGCCTGACCAAACATGTAAAACGGTACCCCAAGAGAAATATAGAAGAAATATTCTCTGGAATGACGAAAGGTTTCCTCATTGACCGTTCCACCGAACATGGCAATGATCAAATCAGCAAAAAGCAGATAAACAGCTGCTAAAATCACACTGCTCCCTACCGCCATCACCACAGAATTTCCGACACTCTGTTTTGCCGTATGCGTTTCGTTTTTTCCCAGACAGATGCTGACAAAAGCACAGCAGCCGTCTCCGATCATCACTGCGATCGCCAAAGCAACGACCGTAAGAGGAAAAACAACCGTATTGGCTGCATTACCGTAAGAACCGAGATAACTGGCATTGGCGATAAAAATCTGGTCTACGATGTTGTAAAGTGCTCCGACAAGAAGCGAAATAATACATGGGATTGCGTACTGCCTCATCAGCTTTCCAATACGCTCTGTTCCCAAAAACTGATTAGAATGTTCCATTGGATTTTACCTTTCCTTTACTAAATAAATAACGAGCAGACTGTACGCAACCGGAATTACGCACAATGCTACTCGTTGTAACATGCATTATACTGCTGTTTTTTCTTTTTTGCAAAAGGCATTTTCAACAAAAAATTCTGTTATTTCTTCTCCTCCCCCATCTGCGTCCGATACATCTCAGCATACCGCCCGCCCAGTTTCATCAGCTCCTCATGGGTTCCCTTTTCCGCGATCCGACCGTCTTCAATCAGTACAATCAAATCAGAATCCCTGATCGTGGAAAGTCGGTGTGCAATGATAAAGGAAGTCCGCCCGGCCGTGATTTTCAGCATGGCCCGACGAATTTTCTGTTCGGTCATTGTATCGACCGAGCTGGTCGCCTCATCGAGAATCAGGATCGGCGCATCTGCCAGAACAGCACGCGCAATCGTAAGAAGCTGCCGTTCTCCCTGACTCAGCTCCAGTCCGCCCTGCGTCAGTACCGTGTCATAGCCATCCGGCAGACGCCGGATAAAAGCATCTGCTCCGGCTGCCTTCGCCGCCTCCACGACAGACCCGATCGGCACATCCGGATGCCCATAACTGATATTAGACCGAACCGACGCTGCAAACAAAGCGGTGTCCTGCAGTACCACACCGAAAGCATTCCTCAGATCCCGCATCCGATATTCTCTCAGATCATGGCCATCCAGAAGGATACTTCCGCAGTCCACATCATAAAATCGGGTCAGAAGATTGATGATTGTCGTCTTTCCGGCACCTGTCGATCCTACAATCGCTGTTTTGGTACCTGCCGCGATTTTCAGAGAAATTCCTTTTAAAATCGGCGTTTCCGGCTGATAACCAAACACCACGTTCCGCAGCTCCACATCCCCTTTAGGCGCTGACAACGGCAGAGCCCCCGGCACATCGTCCGGCTCCTTCGGCTGATCGAAAATCTCAAAAATACGCTCCGCGCCTGCCACTGCTGTCTGAAAATGATTATATACATTGGCGATCTCCACAAAAGGTCTGGAGAAGCGCTTGATATACAACAGGAAACTGCTGATCATGCCAATGGAAATTCTTCCATTCAACGCCATCACTCCACTGATCACCGCAAGTGCAACAAAACTCAGGTTATTGATAACATTCGTCACCGGCATCAGATAACCGGACCAGATCAATGCACGTGTTGACACTCTGCGCAGCTCTTCATTGTATTGTTCAAACTGCGCGGTCATCTCCGGTTCCATACCGAATGCGCGAACCACATGAAATCCGGAAATGCTCTCTTCGATCTGGCCGTTCAGTTTTCCGAGAATCTTCTGCTGTTCCGTGAAGAGTTTTCTCGTCTGCTTTGTCACTACACGGGTAAGCAGAAGCACCAGTCCTGCGCCGATCAGGGAGATGGACGTCAGCACCGGACTCAGTTTTACCATCATGATAAAAATACCGGCAATGGAAAACAGATAGGTTAAAAGCTGAGACATGGAATCAGAAATCGTCGTACTGATATTATCCACATCATTAGTCAGGCGACTCATCAGTTCTCCATGGCGGTGCCGGTCAAAAAACGAGAGCGGAAGCTGCCGCATCGCATCAAAGAGCGAAGTCCGGATATGGTGAATCACATGCTGACCGATGGATGCCATAAAATACTGCTGCAGGAAACGTACCAGCCAGTCACCCAGATAGACCGCCATAAGCACCACCAGCAGCATTGCCACCGGTTCCCCGCAGTCAATGGCTGTAACCGCATTGCCGATCACCAGCGGAGATAGCACTGCCGTCAGGGAGGAAAGTGCCGACAGAATCAGAATCCATCCAAACCCCTTCCTCTTCCCCTCGGTCATCCGCCAAAGCCTGAGAAGCGTTCCCTTCATATCTTTCGGCTTTACCACCGGTCTGCCCCGCATCATTCCGCGGCCGATCCCGCCTTTCATCGATGCCGGAGGCGGGGTCATTGCAGGTTTACTCATAAAGCACCTCCCCCTATCTGGGAATGATAGATGTTCTGATAAGTCGCACAGGTCTTCATCAGGTCTTCATGCGTCCCCAACCCCTGTATCTGACCCTCTTCCAGACAAAGGATCTGATCAGCCCGCATAACGGTAGAAATTCTCTGACTGATCAGAAATACCGTCATTCCCTGCGACTGTTTCCGAATGCCTTCCAGGACTTTTGCTTCCGTTGCTGCGTCGAGTGCACTGGTGCAATCGTCCAGAATCAGAATCTTCGGATCACGCAGAAGTGCTCTCGCCAGAGCCAGACGCTGCTTCTGACCGCCGGACAGATTCACTCCGCCCTGCCCGAGCAGTGTCTCATACCCATCTTTCATCGAATCGACAAAGTCATCCGCGCATGCGGTTTCCGCCGCCTGCCGCAGTTCTTCCGGCGAAGCATCCTGCCTGCCCCACCGCAGATTTTCTGCAATGGTACCGGTAAACAGCAATGCCTTCTGCGGCACAACTGCAACCGCCCTGCGCAGGCTCACAGAATCCATCCGGATCACATCCCGGCCGTCAATCAGCACCTGTCCGGCCGTGGCATCATAAAACCGCGGAATCAGATTAACCAATGTGCTCTTTCCTGAACCGGTCGGACCGATGATTCCAATGGTTTCTCCCGGACACGCCCGGAAATTAATGTCTTTTAGGGATTCCATCCCTGCACCTGCATAGCAGAACGAAACCTTCCGAAATTCTACCTGGCCATAATACTCAGATTCCCTGCGCGCTTCCCCCGGCTCCTGCTCCGCAGCTTCTCCCCGGACTTTGCTCCCGGTCTCCTGCTGAACCGGTACTTCCTCCAGAATCTCACGGACACGCTCTGCCGATGCTGCCGCACGCACGGCAGTATTCAAAATGTTGGACACCATGCCAACCGCAAATAAAATCTGCGTCATATAGTTGACAGACGCCATCAGTCTGCCAATCTGAGCTGCATCACGGTACTGAGCTCTCCAGAGAAGCACCACCGTTCCCAGATTCACCGTCAGATTGATCAGCGGGGAAAAAACAGCCATTACCCGCATTGCTGCAATCCCTGCTTCCGACAGATCTCCGGATGCACGATCAAACTTTTCACTTTCGTGTGTTTCCGCGCCGAACGCCTTCACCACACGGATCGAAGCCAGAAACTCTCTGCTGACCATATTCAGCCGATCCAGCCTCGTCTGACGGATTCCAAAACGCGGATATCCCAGCCGCATATTACACAGAATCAAAAACGCACAGACCGCAAGGATTATCACCATGATGGGTATCTGGGACGGCACCTGAATCATAATCAGGAGGATCGCACCGATACAGGTAATCGGTGCCTTGAACATAATCCGCATGCACCCATTGATAAAATCCTGAATCTGCGTTACATCATTGGTAATCCGGGTGATAATGGATGCAGGCTGAAGCCGGTCGATATTTTCAAAGGACAAGGTCTGTACCTTACGGTACAGGTCGCTGCGCATCTCTTTGCCGATCAGCCTGGATGTATAGCTGGCGAAAAAATTGCGCATGACAGCACCGACTGCTCCCAGCAGAGCAATCCCAAGCATAATCGTGCCATAGCGGAGGATCTGCCCCAGATCCGCCTGCTTGACCCCCTCATCCACAATATTCGCCATAAAAGCCGGCTGTAGAAGATCGGCCATTGCTTCCAGACTTAAAAAAGCAATTCCGGCAAGAAACAGCAGGGTGTGCCTGCTGATATATCGAACAATCAGTTTCATGTATTCTCCTCGCTTTTCCCAATCGCCGACGCTATTCATAACCGCCTCTTGCAGCTCTCCGGCTTTACTCCAGTTATTTTACCACAGTTTTTTCTAAAGTTCTACCCGCGCTTCACAACAGGATCCGGTAGGTTCGGTCAATCAGAAAAGCTCCCAGCGGGGCTGTGATCAAAATCGCCAGTACGGCTACAGTCAGCACAATATTGCCGCAGGGAAGTCCCATTGCCAGAGGCAGACCGCCGATCGCAGCCTGAACGGTTGCCTTCGGCAAATAGCCGATTACACAGAAAAGGCGTTCTCTCCAGTTCAGCTTTGTTCTGACCATGCAAAGCAGAACACCTGCCCCACGGAACAAAAGTACCCCAAAAATCAGAATCAGCGGAGCTGCCCCGGCTGCTGCCGCGTATTTCAGATCTACCGTCGCGCCAACCAGCACAAACAGCATGATTTCTGCCACAACCCACAGCTTGTTGAATTTTACGGACAATCGTTTTGCCACCACACCTCTTTTTTTCTGCAAGGCAATTCCGATTCCCATGACTGCAATGAGTCCGGAAAACGGAATGACATCACCGTACTGATCTTCCAGCGAAACCAGGATAAAAGAGATGCAAAGCAAAATCATAACCTTTGCCGTGTCACGGATATGAACCTTCTGAAAATATTTTGCCGCCAGCACGCCGATCAGAATGCCTGCCGCGATTCCCGATGCGATGGACAATGGAATATGGATAAAACGGGCCGCCGTGCGATTTTCGCAAACGCCGTAAACATGACAATGACAAATACGTCGTCAACGGACGCACCTGCCAGAATCATCTGCGGAATACTGTTTTTCTTCCCGTAACCTCCCTCAATCAGCTGAATCATCTTAGGCACGATGACAGCCGGAGACACTGCCGCCACAACCGCTCCCATGACAGCCGCTTCCACCCCTGTGATGCCTAGAAGCCGCGGGGCAAGCAGCACCATACCAATCATTTCCAGACCGGCCGGCACAAAACACATGAGCACTGCCGGACGGCCTACCCGTTTCAAATCCGCCAGATTCAGCGTCAATCCCGCCCGCGTCAGAATAATAATGAGCGCAATCCGCCTTAGCTCCGAGGAAATTCCAAGAATGGAATCATCAATCAGATTCAGCATGCTGGGTCCAAGCAGAATGCCTGTAAAAATCATTCCGACCAGACCGGGCAGCCTGATTTTCTTACAGCACCACCCCAGAAACATTCCTGTCATCAGCATATATGCGATACTCAATAACATTTTCTTTATCCTCCCTGTTCCGTCCCAAACGTAAAAAGCTGACGACTCCCGCATCGTCGTCAGAAGTCATCAGCCCGTTTCAGCGATTTTCACTGAATGTCAATATCCATAAAATATCTGTGCAATCGGAGAACTCTTATCCAGAATCAGCGTATTATTGCCATTATTAAGTGCCGCCTTGGCCGCATCCAGTGAACGCACAAAATTATAAAAATCCGCCTTGCTGGCATCATTGTAAGCATTGGAAAGAATCTGCATATACTGTGCTTCACCTTCGGCCTTGATCTTTTCCGCCTCCGCTTTCGCCTCAGATTTCATCACAGATACTTCCTTCGTCGTATCGTTCTTGATCTTCTGCGCAGAGGAATTGCCCTGGGCGGTGTAGGATGCCGCGATATTATTGCGCTCGGAAATCATGCGGTCATATACCGACTGTTTATTGTCATCCGGCATATCCAGAGATTTCGTTTCCACAGCCAGAACCTCAATCCCGTAGCCGTCCAGAGAACTGCCGATATTGCTGCTGATATCCAGCGCCAGCTTTCCGTCGCGGTTCTCAATAATCTCTGCCTGATCCATATTCGAGATCACCGACTTCATGGAAGAAAAAACCGACGCGGAAATACGGGACTGTGCCTGCGCCACCTGACCGTTCAAATGGCGGGTAAACAGGATCGGATCGGAGATCTTCCAGAGCACAAACGCATCCGCGATCATGCTCTTTTTATCCTTTGTAATGACATCCGACTTCGGAATATCATAGATCTGCAGTGCCTTCGGAATCGAAGAACTGGTCTGGATAAACGGAATCTTGAAAGAGACTCCCGGCTCCTCCACAACCCTTACAATCTCACCGAACTGACGAATCAGCTTGTACTCGTTCGGATAGGTAATCACCAGAGAAGCACCCCCAAGGATTACCATCGCCAGAACCAGAAGTCCGCTGAAGCCTTTTAATAATTTCTTCATGGTGTCACCTCCCCGCTGTCCGTGGCTGTCTGCTGCATCGACGACGTAAAACTGTCGAGCGGAAGCAGCTTCTGCGTACCATTCTCATCCACAATATAGAGCTTCATGGACGGAAGCAGTTCTTCCATCGTCTCATAGAACATCCGCTGTTTTGTGATCAGCGGGTACTTGCTGTACTCCGCGTACATCTGCTCAAAACGCGCTACCTGTCCCTGTGCCTCATTGATTCTGGACTGTTTCTCCGCCTCCGCGTTCTTGATGATCTGGTCACACTCTGCTTCAGCCAGCGGAATCTTCTCATTGCGGTCCTTATTGGCATTGTTGATCGCGGTTTCCTTGCCCTGTTTTGCATTTTCCACATTCTTAAATGCATTCATGACCTCTGTCGTCGGCGGAAATGCATCCTGAATCGTGATGTTCACCACAGACAGACCGATATCCTCCGCAATCATGCGGTTGGTCAGCTTCTCCTTGATCTCAGACTGAATCGCCGCTTTTCCGGTCGTAATCACATCATCCACGTTGTAAATACCGACTGTGTCGCGGATGTAAGACTGAGCCAGCATCTTCAGCGTGGCCTCCGGTTCCACCGATGCATAGAGATACTTCACCGGATCATTCACCATATATTCCAGATAAAAGTCCGTATTTACAAAGTTGAAATCCTTTGTGATCATGATGGATTCCTCATCCACTGAATCACCGGTCTCCGGTATGTAACCGATCGCCATGCCTTTGATGCCCTTGGACACCCGCGTAACGCTCTGAATAAGCGGAATTTTAAAATGCAGTCCTGCCTGAGATTCCGCCTGCGCACTTCCCAGTGTCGTCACGACCGCATAGTTTTCCTCATCCAGCACATAATAACAGTTCATGCCGGCATAGAGCATAACCAGCAGCGCAAGCATCCAGCCGGCTCCCCTGATCGAGCGCTTCCCACGCACCGGGCGGCCGCTGGAATCGAACTTCTCAGGGCCTTCGCTCTTCTGCTGATTCTGTGTCTGTTTTTGCTTCATCTTCTCAAACACTTCTTGAAATGGATTCTGATTCATTGATCTGTCCTTCCCCCTGTCATTTCCATTCGCTGTTAACATTGACTGTTAAGAATCTGTTAATCCTGTAACAGTTCTATTCTATCGTGAATCCATATAATCCGCAATCAAATCCCGCCAATTTATGAAATCTTAAGGAATACGCCCTTTTCCGGAATACAAAAGCAGCAGCAGAACAGGATTTCCCTTTCTGCTGCTGCCTTCTGCATCATAGCCAATGACTTGTTATAGACCTAGTGATGGAAGAGACGGATTCCGGTAAATGCCATAGCCATGCCGTATTTGTTGCAGGTCTCAATGACATTGTCATCACGCACAGATCCGCCCGGCTGTGCAATGTATTTCACACCGCTCTTGTATGCACGCTCGATGTTGTCACCAAATGGGAAGAACGCATCGGAGCCAAGGGAAACCTCAGTCATCTGATCCAGCCATGCACGCTTCTCCTCCTTGGTGAATACCGGCGGCTTCACCTTAAATGTCTTCTCCCAGACGCCGTCTGCCAGTACATCCATATACTCATCACCGATATATACATCAATCGCATTATCACGGTCAGCACGCTTGATTCCGTCTACGAACTGCAGATTCAGAACCTGGGGTGCCTGACGCAGGAACCAGTTGTCCGCCTTCTGACCGGCCAGTCTGGTGCAGTGTACGCGGGACTGCTGACCGGCACCGATACCGATCGCCTGTCCGCCCTTTGCGTAGCAGACGGAGTTGGACTGAGTGTATTTAAGGGTAATCAGGGAAATCACCAGATCGATCTTCGCCAGTTCCGGAATTTCCTTGTTCTCGGTTACTACATTCGCCAGCATCTCCTTGTTGATATCCAGGTTGTTTCTCCCCTGCTCAAATACAACACCGAACACCTGCTTGCGCTCGATTTCTTCCGGAACATAATTCTCATCAATCTCGATCACACAGTAGTTGCCGTTCTTCTTCGCCTTCAGAATCTCCAGTGCCTCCGGCTCGTAGCCAGGAGCAATCACACCGTCCGAAACCTCACGCTTGATCAGTCGCGCCGTATCCACGTCACACACATCGGAAAGAGAAATGAAGTCACCGAAGGAAGACATCCGGTCAGCACCTCTTGCTCTTGCATAAGCACTTGCCAGCGGAGACAGCTCTCCCATATCATCTACCCAGTAAATCTTCGCCAGTGTCTCATCCAGCGGAAGTCCGACTGCCGCACCTGCCGGAGACACATGCTTAAACGAAGTTGCAGCCGGAAGTCCGGTTGCCTTCTTCAGTTCTCTTACCAGCTGCCAGCCGTTAAACGCATCCAGCAGATTGATATAACCCGGTCTGCCGCTCAGAACTCTGATCGGAAGCTCCTTGCCGTCATTCATAAAGATTCTTGCCGGCTTCTGATTCGGGTTGCAGCCGTATTTTAATTCCATCTCGTTCATGGTCATCTCATCCTTTCTTTCTCACAATGGTTCCGTGCTTTCACATTCACGCATTCTTATTTACAATCTTCGTCTCGTATGCTCCGGTGGCAATATCAATATAACGCACAAACAGAGAAACCTTATTATCCTCATTCAGACTGTTCCATACCAGCTCGGTAAATGCTTCCATATCATCCGGAATATCCACCAGCTTCGGCTCACCCTCAAAGCTCGGAAGCGGATTGCCGTCATGCATGTAGGTGTGAATGAAATGGCCCTCCCCGGCCACCGGATTCTCATAAGCGAACGTATAACGGTTGCAGGCATTCGGATTGCCGTTGTTGCTTTTTAAAATGGACATTGCATAATTGTAGCGGCCATTCTCGATGTGCATGATGCCGGAAATCCGCGGAGTATAGTTCGGGCCATCCGGCTCAAATTCACGGCTGCGCAGAGACTGTTCAAAGGTCAGCTGCTTATCCATGCCCTCATAGATTGTATCCGTCTGATCGCCGTTGGTCACAATCGTCTTGTTGCCCAGCACGCGTACCGGTGCATAGATGATCAGGCTCGGATCCTCCAGCTTGGACGGATCAAATGCCTGCGTGCGGATTCCTTCTCCATCCTCCACGAATACGCGGTTTCTGCTGTTGGAGCTTCTTCCCATGATAAAATATGCGGTTACTGCCTTTGTTCCGTCCGGCGTCTTGCCGATTACAATTCCTCTTCCCGGATACGCATTGCTTTTCAGTTCCTGTTCCAGAGATAACATCTTCATCTTTCATCCTCCTGTCATTAAAAAGAATGCCGACTGTCTGAGCACCACAACAAACGGCGCCCAGGCGGTCGGCATTCTGACACAACGTGCTCCCTCGTGGTTTCCCACTTAATCCGCCAGTCGCACGTATCTGACTTCATAATAATAGATTATGCTAATAATTGCAAGTCCTTTTTTTAGTAATTCTTATGATACATCCCGCATCCTCCCGCAGCTATTCATTGCGGATCGCTGCCAGCGGACTAAGCTTCATCGCACGCAGAGCCGGGAAAAATCCTGCAGCCATACCTACAAACACTGCAAAAATCACCGCAGCGGCCGCAAGCCAGACAGGAATCCGTGAAATGTCCCCATCCATGCCTGTCATCATCTGACCGATCGACAGAAACCGATTCATCAGAACGGACACGCCAATACTGAACACCAGTCCAATCACACCTCCCAGGAACCCGATGAATCCGGATTCCAGAAGAAACATGTTTCGGATCGCTCCCATATCACAGCCAAGAACCTTGATTACACCGATCTCTTTGGTTCGTTCATAAATGGACATCATCATGGTGTTGGCAATGCCGATTGCCGCAACAAAAAGAGAGACCGCTCCGATACCGCCCAACACCGCCTGAATCATTTTCGACTGTTTTTCCGACTGTTCCATCCAGTCTGCCCGGCTGTATGCCTGATACCCCATGTCTGTCAGCTGCTGCTGCACCTCGGTCACATGCTCCATCTGATCCACGTTCACAATACACTGACTGTATATGAAATACCGGTACGGCTTGCCCTTCTTGTTCGTCGGCTGACCGGGAATCGGATTCCGCTTAAAAACCCTGCGCAGCTGCGTCTTCAGCAGATCGATATCCGTATAAACCGAATACGCGTAATCATTGTATTCCTGCACTTCTCCCTCCACGACCCCGGCCGCCTGAATCAGATATTTCTTCGGAGCTTTCACCGTAGAATCGCCGTTCATCGACTGATAGTACGCATCCGTATCAAAAATCACAAACATCGGACGTCCCATAAAGTCCACGTCCGGCAGCTCCCCGGTCTCCCAGAAGGACGAATGATTTTTGTCATCCGAAAACCACTGGATCACGGAATTGCCGAAAATCAGCTTCATCTCCCTGTCATCCGGTGCCGGAAGGGCTCCCTGCCCCAGAGGAATCTGCTCCAGATAAGCTCTCGGCACTCCGGTCAGACTCATTCCCGCGGAATATTTGCCCTGCTTCATCAGAACGCTGCACTCCAGAACCGGATAGACACTGGCCACATGCTCGATCCGCTCCATATCTTTCACGGTTTCATCTGTCAGATACAGCGGATCGCTGTCACCGCCGCCCCAATAGCTCTCACTCCGGACCTCGATCGCCGTCAGGCTTCCATAAGACTCAATCAGTTCCCGGTTCAGCTCCTTCAGGCCGATGCCAAGCGACAGCATGATCACAATGGATGCCGTTCCGATCACCACACCAAGAACCGTCAAAGCGGTTCTCAGTTTCCTCCTTCTTAAATTGTTCACACTCATTGCGAGCAGGTCAACCAATCTCATTCTTACAAATCCTCATCTTCCAGAAGCGCATCTTCCTGTTCTTTTCTGCGCTTTCTGCGCCGACGGATCAGCATGACAGCAAGGACCGTGATCACAGCAGCTGCCGCAATCGCGGAAGGAATCAGTATGTTTTTATGCTTCGCAAAGAATCCGGGCTCTTCCATCGGCATCTGATCAACCTCTCCCATGCCCATATCGTCCGTCATGGACATATCTTCCGATACGAACAGCATCAGTTCCTTCTCTTCATCGGATATCTCTCCGTTTTCATCTTCATAGGAGATAAGCACCCGGATTTTCCCATCGTCCGCAGTCGGAGCAATTCCTTTCAGCATACTGTCCACATTGCCGGTCTCACCCGGTTTGATATTGCCCACATAAGCCTCCGTCGGCTGAATGGAATCTGCTTCAAACCGCACCATAACATTATACAGAATCACTTTGCCGGTATTATTGATCGGGAACATCACATTAGCTTCTTCCCCGACCGTAATTGACTCGGGCATGATCTCAAACGTCCCCGTATTCAGGCGCGCAATCTGCTTCACCGGAATATCGATCGTCATACTCTCTTCCGCATTCTTGAATTCGGGGCTGTCAAACTTTGCCTTGACCGTCATGCCGTAGGAACGCTGATCAATACCGGGCCTGGAGAGCAGATGCATCCGGATCTCCTTTGTCTCTCCCGGTCTCAGCGCATCCATGGCCACGGAAGAAGCTCCGGACTCTGTTGTAAATACCGCACTGTCCGATACCTTCTCGGATTCCATGGAGAACAAAAGGTTCGTCGCGGAAATGTCGCTGGAAGTATTCTTCATCCTGAGAACCAGTTCAAAATCCATGCCGGCGATGATCACAGCCGGATCCGTCGAAAATCCGTCCACCACGATTCTGGCCTTCTCACGGTCGTGCTCATTGAAATCTCCCATCTCATCTTCCTTATCCTTGTTAAAAATATGTACATAGAAGGAGGTCTCATATGTCTGAAGCTCCTCTCCGGTGGAACTCTTGGAATAGGATATCTTGAGCGGAACCAGGTAATAGCCGCTGTAAGCCTTCTCCCGAACCGCAAAACTGTAATCCAGTGAAACCGTCTCGTCTGCCGCGATCTTCTCAAACATCCGGTCATAGTTCACATCGTTGATCTCAAAGGGGAACTTCGCCGTATCCGCATCCGGCACAAGGCTTGCCTTGATATTGTAAACATTCGCCGGGCTGTTGTTCCGGAGATTGACGGAAAAATTGCAGACCTCCGGATATCTTCCGATCGGGGTGCTCTGCCCTTCTCCCACTACGAAATCATAGGACTTTTCACCATCGTCATCATCATCCGAACTGGTGGATTTGGTAACCCAGATTTTCAAATCCTCCGCTCCCAGCCAGTTCATATTGTCGTCGTCATCACCTTCCATCACAACCACAGGAACCTTATAATACCCTTCGTTCAGGTCTCTGCGCACACAACCGCTGATGGACACGGTCTTGGACTTCCCGCTTCCAAGACTTCCCGCACGTTTGGGATGTTCCGTGTCATGCAGCGCTCCGGTGATTTCAAACGGGAAAGAATAGCCGAACTCCCGGTCGTCTTCCTCCTCATCCCAGATCTCACCGCCGCTGGTATCAAACGCAATTGCCAGATTCCTGATATCCCGTCCGGTATTGTTCCGCACCTCAAAAGAAATCGTCACATTCTTGCCGGTCTTTCCACGCGTAATCTTATCCGAGGTAATCGTGACATCCGATCCCAGTGCTGTCACTGCTGTCATACCGGCCAGCAGCAAAACCGCCCATACGATTCCCATCAGACGTATCCACCGTTTCATACTTATCATTCCTCCCGCCCTCTTCTTCAGGCTTCCTGGCCCCTTTCCGTATCTTCATGCTCTGCATCCTCATGATGCTGCTCTTCGATCTTCAGAATCTTTCCATCCACAATATGGAACTGCCGGTCCGCAAATGTCGCAAGATAATTGTCATGGGTAACCATGACCAGTGTCTGGTTCTGTTCCCGTACAATCCTGCGCATCAGTTTCAGCACTTCCATCGTCGTTTTGGAATCCAGATTGCCGGTCGGCTCGTCCGCAAAAATGATCTTGGGATTCACCACCAGCGCCCGGGCAATGCCAACCCGCTGCTGCTGTCCGCCGGACATCTCGTTCGCCATATGCTTCATCTGCTTCTCAAGTCCCACAAGCTTCAGATACTTTCTGGCCTTTTCCATGCGGATTTTCTTCGGTATGCCGCGAAAGGAAAGCGGCAGCGCCACATTCTCCACGGCATTCAGCGTCTTCAGCAGATTGTAAGACTGAAAAATAAATCCCACATGCTCACGCCGGAATGCCACCAACTGATTCTCCGTCATCGCTTCGATATGACGTCCCGCAATGACGATCTCTCCCTTCGTCGGCTTCTCCAGCCCCGCCAGCATATTCAGCAGGGTGGACTTTCCCGAGCCGGACGGTCCCACAATCGCACAGAATTCTCCTTTGTACATGGTAAAATCGACTCCGTCCAGTGCACGCACCCGGTTGGTGCCGACACGATATATTTTATAAAGATTTTTCACCTGAATGATCGGAATCCGCTTCTCTTCCATCCTGATTTCCATTCCCGATAATCGTAAATTCCCGCAAATCCTGTCTGCATTGTCCATAGTATACACGATAATCAGATAAATGCAACTGCTCTTTTTCTTAATCTTCCTTACGTATTTATTACCGCTCGGGAAAAAACGAATTCATGAAAAAATATTGTAAAAAAGACTGGTAATATTCCGTAAAATCAGCTATAATATTCGACAAATGTGAATACCAACTAATGATTCTAAAGGAGAAGTGCTATGAGACACATGTTAAACCCGCTGGATTTTTCTGTGGAAGAGATTGATCAGCTGCTTGATCTTGCATCTGATATCGAGCATAATCTTCCCAAATATGCACATGTTTGTGATGGTAAGAAATTAGCCACTTTATTTTATGAACCAAGTACAAGAACCAGACTTA
>JALFHZ010000194.1 GCA_022776445.1 Lachnospiraceae bacterium | reverse complement strand
GCCTACGAGGGACCGATGCCGCAGACCAAGTTCGTACTTCAGAAAGCGCTGGAACTGGATTTGTCCGTGATTGTCTGCATCAATAAGATTGACCGTCCGGAAGCAAGACCGGAAGAGGTGATCGATGAGGTCCTGGAGCTTCTGATGGACCTGGATGCTTCCGATGAGCAGCTGGACTGCCCGTTTATTTTCGCATCCGCAAGAGCCGGATTTGCCAAGAAGAATCTGGATGATCCGGAAGTGGACATGAGCCCTCTGTTTGAGACGATCGTGGATTATATACCGGAGCCGGAAGGTGATCCGGAAGCGGAGACCCAGATGCTGATCAGCACCATCGACTACAACGAGTATGTGGGCCGTATCGGTGTCGGCAAGATTGACAATGGTACGATTCGTGTTAACCAGGACTGTGTGATTGTGAACCATCATGATCCGGACAAGATGCGCCGCGTCAAGATCGGCAAGCTGTATCAGTTTGACGGACTGAACCGTGTGGAGGTGCAGCAGGCAACCATCGGTGACATTGTGGCGGTATCCGGCATCACGGATCTGCATATCGGTGATACGATCTGTTCTCCGGAGAAGCCGGAGGCGATTCCGTTCCAGAAGATTTCCGAGCCGACGATTGCGATGAACTTTATGGTGAATGACAGCCCGCTTGCCGGACAGGAGGGCAAATTCGTAACCTCCCGTCATATCCGTGAGCGCCTGTTCCGCGAGCTGAATACAGACGTCAGCCTGCGTGTGGAGGAGACCGATTCTCCGGACTGCTTTAAGGTATCCGGACGCGGTGAGCTGCATCTGTCCGTTCTGATCGAGAATATGCGCCGTGAGGGCTATGAGTTCGCGGTCAGCAAGGCGGAAGTGCTTTATCATTATAATGAGAGAAATCAGAAACTGGAGCCGATGGAGCTGGCTTACATCGATGTTCCGGAGGAGTTTACCGGAGCGATTATCCAGAAGCTGACCTCCAGAAAAGGCGAGCTGCAGGGCATGAGCCCGGCAAACGGCGGATATACCCGCCTGGAGTTTTCCATCCCTTCCAGAGGCCTGATCGGATACCGCGGTGAGTTTATGACAGACACCAAGGGCAATGGTATCATGAATACGATTTTTGATGGCTACGGTCCATATAAGGGAGATTTAAGCTACCGTAAGACCGGTTCCCTTATTGCATACGAGAGCGGTGAGACGATCACGTATGGTCTGTTTAATGCACAGGAGCGGGGACTTCTGTTTGTTGAGCCGGGTGAGAAGGTGTATGCCGGCATGGTGATCGGGCAGAACCCGAAGGCGGAAGATATTGAGGTCAATGTCTGCAAGACCAAGAAACTGACGAACACCCGTTCTTCCAGCGCAGATGAGGCGCTGAAGCTGGTGCCGAAGAAGATCATGAGCCTGGAGCAGTGCCTGGAGTTTATTGACAATGATGAGCTTCTGGAAGTGACTCCTCTGAATCTTCGCATCCGTAAGAAAATTCTGGATCCGACCATGCGCAAGCGTGCTGTAATCAAGAATAACGCAAAATAATCAAGACCCTGTAATTCGGACGTTCGGATTACAGGGTTTTTGTCAATATTCGGCGAACGGATGATTACATAAGAGCAGGTCCTTTTTCATAAACATACTATTAGCGTAAAGCAAAAAAGAATAAAAAAGAGGAGAGAAGTACGATGGCAGAAAAAGTAATTGAAAATAACAAAGTCAGTGTGATTGGGGAAATTATCTCGGGCTTCACCTTCAGTCATGAAGTGTTCGGAGAGGGATTTTATGTGGTAGATGTGGCAGTGAACCGTCTGAGTGAGCAGGCAGATATTATTCCGCTCATGATCTCCGAGCGTCTGATCAATGTACAGGAGGACTATCGTGGCTGTACGGTGGAAGCAGTCGGCCAGTTTCGTTCCTACAACCGCCACGAGGGAACCAAAAACCGGCTGGTGCTGTCGGTATTTGTGCGGGAAATCTCGTTTATGGAGGCATTTACGGATTATACCAAGACCAATCAGATCTTTCTGGACGGATACATATGCAAGAACCCGATCTATCGGAAAACGCCTCTGGGGCGTGAGATTGCGGATATTCTGCTGGCAGTCAATCGTCCGTATGGCAAATCCGACTATATTCCCTGTATTGCGTGGGGACGGAACGCACGCTTTGCGTCGGGCTTTGCGGTAGGGACGAGAGTGCGTGTCTGGGGACGTGTACAGAGTCGGGAATATACCAAAAAGCTCAGTGAAACCGAGTGCGAAAAGCGGGTGGCCTATGAGGTTTCCATCAGCAAGCTGGAGTGTGATGAGGCAGAAAACTGACATTAAGAATGCATTAAAATGGGGGCGCTGTGGGAAGAATACTTGAAAAACACAGGCAAATGTGGTACTATTAGCAGGCTGTAGCAGCAAAACAAACTGTTTAGGGGATAAATGACTGAGGTGCGGTAACGATGAGTACAGGAAAGATAGAAATTATCTGCGGTAACGGTCAGGGGAAGACAGCGATGGCTTTGGGCCGCGGAATTCAGGCGCTTACGAAGCAGAAAACGGTGATTGTGATCCAGTTCCTGAAGGGGAGTCAGAAGCAGGAAGACCTGGATGTGATTAAGCGGATGGAGCCAGAGATGAAGGTATTCCGGTTTGAGAAAGCGGATCGGTATTTTGCTGATTTGTCAGAGGAGGAAAAGCAGGAGGAACGCCTGAATATCCGCAACGGACTGAATTATGCGAAGAAGGTGCTGACGACCGGTGAGTGTGATATGCTGATTCTGGATGAGATGCTTGGAATTCTGGATCTCGGAATTGTCAGCATGGAGGAGCTGGAAGGACTGCTGGCATGCCGGGATGAGGCGGAAGTGATTCTGACCGGTCAGGTCCTGACGAAGGAGCTGAGTGCCATTGCCGGAAGAATTGACCGGATTGAGCATGTTGAAGTTGACATTTGCGAGAGTTGATGATAGTATTACTACAAAGATTAAGAAGTAGAGGTTGCGTGAAGCATGAGTAGGCTGACGGATGCACCGGGTGCAGAAGAAGACAGCGGAAAGGGCGGGCGCCGAAGACGGAGGACTTCCGGGGTCTTTTGTCTGGGCATATGGTGAAGAACCATATGACTGTCATCTGTAACAGATGGAGCGCTACTTAAAGCAAAGAAAACTTATGATAGATTTTCATACTTTAGGGAGGGCTGACATTGTTCAGCCTTTCTTTGTGTCATCAGAAAAGGAGGATAAAATTATGGCTATTTTTGAAGGAGCAGGAGTTGCGCTGATTACCCCGTTTTTGGAGAATGGAGATGTCAACTATCCGAAGCTGACAGAGATTATTGAAGAGCAGATCGCAGGCAATACGGATGCGATTATTATCTGCGGAACCACCGGTGAGTCTTCCACCATGGATCACGAGGAGCATCTGAATGTGATCCGTTACGCATGCAAGGTGGTGAACAAACGGATTCCTGTGATTGCAGGTACCGGATCCAACAGTACCGCAGAAGCAATCCATCTGTCAAAAGAGGCGGAAAAAGCCGGTGCGGACGGTCTTCTTCTGGTAACACCGTACTATAACAAAGCGACGCAGAATGGACTGATTGCGCACTTTACCGCAATTGCAGCGTCTGTTCAGATTCCGATTCTGTTATATCATATTCCGGGACGTACCGGCGTGACCATGAAGCCGGAGACCATTGTGAAGCTCTGCAAGGAGGTTCCCAACATCGTCGGCGTGAAGGAAGCCAGCGCCAACTTCTCTGCGATTGCCGAGATTATGAGCATGGCAGACGGATGCGTGGATCTGTATTCCGGCAATGATGATCAGATTGTTCCGCTGCTGTCCCTGGGCGGCAAGGGCGTGATCTCTGTGCTGTCCAACGTGGCACCGCAGCAGACCCACGATATCTGTGAGTCCTACTTTAAGGGTGATGTGAAGAAGAGTGCGCAGATGCAGCTGGAAGCAATTCCGCTGATCAATGCTCTGTTCTGTGAGGTGAATCCGATTCCGGTGAAGGCAGCCATGAACCTGATGGGCAAGGAGGTTGGTCCGCTGAGACTGCCTCTGACAGAGATGGAGCCGCAGAATCAGGAGCGTCTGGCAAAGGCGATGAAGGATTACGGCATTCTTTAATCATACGAGACAGGTGGAGGAAAACACAATGGTAAAAGTGATTATGCATGGCTGCAACGGGGCCATGGGTCGTGTCATCAGTGATCTTGCGGAAGATATGGAAGGGCTTGCGATTGTGGCAGGAATTGATCTGAATACGGAAGCATCCCATGGATATCCGGTATTTGCCTCTCTGGAGGAATGTGATGTAGAAGCAGATGTGATTGTGGATTTCGCGTCGGCGAAAGCTGTGGATCATCTTCTGGATTACTGTGCGGCAAATCATATGCCGGTGGTACTCTGCACCACCGGACTGAGCGAGGAGCAGATCCGGAAGGTACAGGAGACCAGCAGGCAAACGGCGGTCCTTCGTTCGGCCAATATGTCTCTGGGTATCAATACCCTGATGAAACTTCTGCAGGAGGCGGCGAAGGTACTGGCAGGTGCCGGATTTGATATCGAGATCGTGGAAAAGCATCACAACCAGAAGGTGGATGCACCGAGCGGCACTGCGCTGGCACTGGCTGATTCGATCAACGATGCGATGGACGGACAGTATTTTTATAAGTATGACCGCAGCAGTGAGCGGGCAAAACGCGACAGGCGGGAGATCGGTATTTCCGCGGTGCGCGGCGGTTCGATTGTCGGTGAGCATGATGTCATCTTTGCCGGAAAGGATGAGGTGGTGACCTTCAGCCATACTGCATATTCCAAGGCGATTTTTGGAAAAGGTGCACTGCAGGCGGCGATGTTTCTGGCAGGTAAGGATGCCGGAATGTATAATATGGCAGATGTGATCAACGCAGTATAAATCATAGAAAAAAATGGATTTTTTCCGATTCATAAAAGCATATTCTCTTTCACATAATAAGAGCAGCAAAAGAAAGGAGTATATGATTATGAAGAAGATCAGAAAATCCGTATGGATGCTGCTGTTTGTACTGATGATTTTCAGCATGACAGCGTGCGGCAGAAACAATACCAATAATACCGGACAGGGCAGCGGTACCAGTCAGTCCTCCGGTGTGACAAACGGCGGCGAGAATGCCGGCGGTGGTACCGGGACGACAGGTGCCGGGACGACAGGTGCCGGAGGAGCAGCAGAAGGTGCGGGCGGAACTTCCGGGAGCACCACGGGCGCAGCAGGCGGCAGTTCAGGTGCCGGCAGCACAGGCCGGCCGGAAGAGAGTAGCACGGGCGTGATCAACGGTCTGATTGATGACGTGGAACGTGGAGTCAACGATGTAACCGGTACGGAAACGACCGGATCAGCAAGATAATTCAATACAACAAAGACCAGATACAGCGAAGACGCGAAGAACGTGTATTTGCTGCGTCTGGTTTTTTGTTTGTGTACTGCCAGTGGAAAAGTCTCCGGGAATGTGTTATAGTAGTGTCAGATTGACGGTCTGCACATACGGAGGGGAGGAACACGTGGCAGGATATCGGTGGAACAGCAGCAGGGAACGAAAAAAGCTGAGAAGAAACTGGAGAAGAAGGTATGTGATGCAGGCAGCCGGGCGGCAAAAGCAGGCTCTGCGTCAGGGACTGTGTGTTCTGCTTGGGGCAGAGCTCCTGGCAGGTGTACGGCAGGCGGTTCCGGCTCATGGCGGCAGTGTGCGCCTGGTTCGTCTGGAGAAGGAGTACTGTCTGGAGTGGCAGAATCCTTCCGGAAAAGATGGTTCCGGGGAGGAGATTCCGGATATGGTCTATGGCATCCGCCTGGATCCGGAGCATTTGGAGGTTCAATTTTATCAGCAGAAGCAGCTGCAGTAGATTAATTAATCTAATAAAAGAAGTTCTTGCAATTGCAAATACCCTGTATTATAATTCCTACTGAAAAACTGTTCTTTTATATACATAGCTTATAAGTGAGAGGATGACAGTCAATGAAAGAAGAGAGTCAGAAGCAACTGGGGTGTCCGGAAGGGCTGCATGAGGAATGCGGTGTGTTCGGAATGTATGATTTTGATGGGAATGAAGTGGCATCCGAGATTTATTACGGATTGTTCGCACTGCAGCATCGGGGGCAGGAAAGCTGCGGTATTGCCGTCTCAGACACAGAAGGACCCAAGGGGAAGGTTGACGCCTACAAAGGCATGGGGCTTTGCAATGAGGTATTTACTCCGGAGATTCTGGAGAAGCTGCATGGCAATATCGGAGTGGGACACGTCCGGTATTCCACTGCCGGTGAAAGTACGCGGGAGAATGCACAGCCTCTGGTTATGAATTATGTGAAGGGCACACTGGCTCTGGCACATAACGGCAATCTGGTCAATGCTCCGGAGCTTCGCCGGGAACTGGAGTATTCCGGTGCGATCTTCCAGACGACGATTGACTCGGAAGTCATTGCGTATCATATTGCCAGAGAGCGAGTGCGCACGGCGAATGTCGAAAGCGCGGTGGCCAATGCCATGAAGAAGCTGAAGGGTGCATATGCGCTGGTGATTGCCAGCCCCAGAAAGCTGATCGGCGCCCGTGATCCGTTTGGATTCAAGCCGCTTTGCATCGGCAGGAAGGACAATGCCTATATTCTCGCTTCGGAAAGCTGTGCACTGGCGACCATCGATGCCGAGTTCGTACGAGATGTGGAGCCGGGTGAGATTGTTGCAATCACAAAGAACGGGATCCATTCAGACAGAAGCATGTGCCTGGAGGATTCGAAAAAACAGGCCAGATGTATCTTTGAGTATATCTATTTTGCAAGACCGGACAGTGTGTTTGACGGCGTGAGCGTTTATCACTCCCGTATTTATGCGGGACGCTGTCTGGCACAGGATTCACCGGTGGACGCAGACCTGGTGGTCGGTGTTCCGGAGTCCGGCAATGCTGCGGCACTCGGATATTCCATGGAATCCGGCATTCCATACGGAACGGCATTTGTAAAGAATTCTTATGTGGGACGTACCTTTATCAAGCCGAAGCAGAGCAGCCGTGTATCTGCAGTCAAAGTCAAGCTGAATGTTTTAAAAGAAGCAGTGTGCGGAAAACGAGTGATTATGATTGACGATTCCATTGTAAGAGGCACGACCAGCCATCTGATTGTCAAGATGCTGCGTGATGCAGGTGCAAAGGAAGTCCATGTAAGGGTCAGTGCACCTCCGTTTTTGCATCCGTGCTATTTTGGTACAGATATTCCGTCGGAGGATCAGCTGATCGCCTACAACCGCACGATTGAGGAGATCCGTCAGGTGATCGGAGCCGATTCCCTGGGATATCTGAAGCTGGAACGTCTTCCGGAGCTGGCAGACGGCCTGCCGATCTGTACCGCATGCTTCAGCGGAGATTACCCGATCGCTCCGCCGACGGAAGATATCCGCGGCGATTATGCGAAATAGAAGTGAAAGTATTATAATAAAAAATATATGGAGGAACCTATGAACGACAGATATCAGAGCCCATTGTCCGAGCGTTATGCGAGCAGAGAGATGCAGTATATCTTCTCACCGGACAAGAAGTTTAAAACCTGGAGAAAACTCTGGATCGCGCTGGCTGAGACAGAGAAAGAGCTGGGACTGCCGATTACGCAGGAGCAGATTGATGAGCTGAAGGCTCATGCAGAAGAGATCAACTATGAGGTCGCGAAAGAGCGTGAGAGACTGGTGCGTCATGATGTGATGTCCCATGTATACGCATATGGTCAGCAGTGCCCGAAAGCAAAGGGAATCATTCATCTGGGAGCGACTTCCTGCTATGTGGGAGACAATACGGATCTTATCATTATGACGGAGGCTCTGAGACTGGTTCGCCGTAAACTGATCAATGTCATGGCAGAGCTTGCAAAGTTTGCGGAGCAGTACAAGAATCAGCCGACTCTGGCGTTTACCCATTTTCAGCCGGCACAGCCGACGACCGTGGGCAAGAGAGCGACTCTGTGGCTGAATGAGCTGTGCCTGGATCTGGAAGATCTGGATCATGTTCTGGGCAGCATGAAGCTTTTGGGCTCCAAGGGAACCACCGGTACGCAGGCCAGCTTCCTGGAGCTGTTTGAAGGCGACCATGCAAAGTGCCGCAGGGCGGATCAGATGATTGCGGAGAAGATGGGCTTTGCAAGCTGCTATCCGGTATCGGGACAGACGTATTCCCGCAAGGTGGATACCCGTGTGCTGAACGTACTGGCAGGCATTGCCCAGAGCGCGCACAAGTTTTCCAATGATATCCGTCTGCTTCAGCATCTGAAGGAAGTGGAAGAGCCGTTTGAGAAGAATCAGATCGGTTCCTCGGCAATGGCATATAAGAGAAACCCGATGAGAAGTGAGCGCATTGCGTCCCTGTCCAATTATGTGATGAGCGATGTGATGAATCCGATGCTGGTAGCTTCTACGCAGTGGTTTGAGCGGACTCTGGATGACTCTGCAAACAAGCGTCTGAGCATTCCGGAAGGATTCCTTGCAATCGACGGTATTCTGGATCTGTACCTGAATGTCGTGGATGGTCTGGTGGTGTATCCGAAGGTGATCGAGAAGCATTTTATGGCAGAGCTTCCGTTCATGGCAACGGAGAATATCATGATGGATGCCGTAAAGGCAGGCGGCGACCGACAGGAGCTGCATGAGCGTATCCGCCAGCTTTCCATGGAAGCCGGTAAAAATGTCAAGGAGAGAGGTCTGGACAACAATCTGCTGGAACTGATAGCGGCAGACCCGGCTTTCGGACTGAGCCTGGAGGAACTGCAGAAATGCATGGAACCGTCCAGATATGTCGGACGTGCACCGCAGCAGGTGGAAGAATTCCTGAGCGAAGTGGTTCAGCCGATTCTGGATGAAAACAGAGAAATTCTCG
>JALFHZ010000173.1 GCA_022776445.1 Lachnospiraceae bacterium | reverse complement strand
CGGAGAAGGCTGGCCCTACGTTTTCCTCATGGCTGGAGATCGTCTCCTGTCCTGCAGATGCGTCCGGCCCGGATTCCTCTGCTTCCCCGGGGCCAGCTTCCTGAGCTTCGTAAGATTCCTGCTCCTGTTGCATGGTTTCGGTCTCCTGCTGCATGGTTTCGGTCTCCTGCTGTACTACCTCAGTTTCCTGCGGTTCCGCTTCTGTCTTTGGCTGTTCGGCAGCGGTTTGTGCCGGAATGCTTTGTCCGCCTCCGGTGTTGCCCTGTGCACCGATGTTTTTGCCAGATTCCGTGTCCTTTCCGGGCTCTCCCAGTCCGGTTTTTTTCGCAATATGGCTGCTGATCTCCTGCACAGAAGCTGACGGTTGATAGCTGGTGTTGTCATACAGGTAGGCATGAAGCTGGATGACATTGCTTTCCAGGGTAGTCGGAATGACACAGGATTTTTTGCCGACCTTCATCTCAGTATGGGAAAATGGGAAGCCGGAGGTCTGTCCTATGTAATACCGGTCTGCATTTTTTGCCATGCTGAGGATATCATCAACGCCGATGCTGGTGGATATCTGCGGATAAACAGCTCCGACAAGGGTTTTGAGCGTTTTAAAGTTCGCCTGTTTTGCCTTTTCCATAGCCAGACCGAGTACCTTTCTCTGACGCTCCGTACGGTTGAAATCCGTGTCCATCAGACGCAGACGCGCATATGCGACAGCCTGTACCCCGTCGAGGTGATTCATGCCGGCCTGCGTGAGCTGTACGGATCCGATGCCGGTGGAATTGACAGTCTCGGTAATAAAGGAATTTATATAGGAAAATTCCTTGTCTGTAATCTCCAGATCTATGCCGCCAAGCACGTTAATTGCGTCTGCAACGGCCTTCCAGTTGAAGGTGGCATAATCATCGACCGGCAGATCAAAATTCATACGAAAGGCATCTGTGGCCTGTTCATGGCCGCCCAGAAAATAGGCTTCGTTGATCTTGTCATAGCTGCCTTCGGAATTGATTTGCAGATAGCTGTCACGGAATACGGAGGCCAGGCGGATTTCACCGGTCTTCCGGTTTATGCTGGCGATCATCTCGACATCGGAAAGCGCACCTTTTCCCGTCTTTCCATCACGGGAGTCCACGCCAAATATGGCAACGGTCCAGTATCCGTCTTGCTGTGTTCTGCCGCGGACGAACACGGCACCGGCTGCCAGTACGGCAGCAATCAGGAAAAAGAGCCATATCCGGGATTTCTTCCCGGATGGTCTGCGGTTGTGCCGCGGACGGACGGATACCTTCTGTGTGTTTCGGGATGGTTCTGTGCTTCTGCCGCCGCCTGCTTTCCGTCGCTTTTGCCTGCTTCGTAAGCGTTCCAGTTCATCTTCCCGGGATTCATCTTCATAAATTTTCATAATTGCTGGTCTCCTTTTAGTCTGTCAGGCTCCGAAAATAAAGCCAGTTTGTATTCTTTTCAGATATGGTTACATTATTAGCAGTGTCACTGCTCTCGTGGATGCAGAGAATCCGTCCGTCTGATGTCCATCCGAGAAACAGAATGGCATGTGCATTGTCGCCGGTACGGAAAATCAGATCGCCGGGTTTCAGCTCTTCTTTGGAAATCGGGATTCCGACGGCAGTCATACCGGCGGTGCTTTCATAGGGAAGCCGCTCTCCGGTCACAGACCAGTAGATCCAGCTGATCCAACCGGAGCAGTCCAGTCCTTTCAGAATCCGGCCTTCCGGATCCGGTGAAACCAGGGAACCGAAGCGGTTACCCTCGTAGCCCGGATGTGAGGCTTTGCCGCCCCAGTAGTACGGAACTCTTCCGACTGACTCCAGGGCAAATCGGATCAGATCCCGCCTGGTCTGGGAAAGATCCTGCGGAAGTGCATTCATATAGGAATTGATCTCTTCCGCATTCAGAGTGTCTGCGGCAGATACCAGGGAGATGCTGAGGCCGTATGTATCAAACCAGTTCTGTGTGCTCAGAGCTCTGGCAGCTTCCATGGTTTCGTCATTCCATCCCGGCCATCCGTCCGCTGAGATTCCGTCCGAATCATTTCCAATGCGGTCAAGTCCGAAAAGATTGTTCTGCCCGTTCAGTCCTGTGATTTTCACACAGACGATCAGATCCATATGTCCGGGACAGTTTACGTCAGTGCTGCTGACGGATGACGCATCCGATACCGTGGCTGCCTCAACCGACTGGTCGGTTGCCTCCGAAGGCGTCGCTTCCGTCTCCTTCAGACAGCCGCTGCAGTAATAGAGATCGCTGAGCTGGCAGGAATAGGAACGGGAGTCTTTCCACAGCTGTGTGACATATTCCAGAAAAAGCTCGTAATTGCCCGGATCTTTATAATAAGTATAGACATTTGCCATGGAAATAATTTCTTTGACATTGGAAAAAGAGGTGATCGGATTGCCGTCTCCGTCTGAAGCCGCGATCTGCAGGCTGCGGACGGAAGGATTTTCTTCCGACATCTGATTGATCCGGCTGATCCAGCGCTCTTCCAGTGACATCAGCTCCCGGTATGCCATGCCGGCATAGCTGTTCATCGGATCTGTCTGGTCGGCGCCTTCCGGGAAAGCGTGAGCCAGATTCAGATCTTTTGCGGAAGGCTGACATTCTGCTTCGGCTGCATCTGAAGGACTGCCCGTCCGCGCCGCGTCGGATCCGGAAGCCTTCGGGATGGTATATTCCGGTATCATAAAAACCGGCTGCGATGCCGTCTCCGTTTCGGATGATACCAGATGTGGCTGATAGAACCGGGAACAGGCAATGGGGACAGCGCCGGCAAGAAGAAGCACCAGAGCGGAAATAGCCTGATTCCGGTACGGATTTATGATTTTCATGGTTTTGGTTCCTGTTTTTCTTTATAGTAGAAAGCGAACCCTCCGGTCCGCATTTCAATATAATAATATAGCATATATAAAAAGGGAAGAACAGATAAAAACTTTTAAAAATTAATTAAGAAACTGGAGAATTGACGAATCGGAAATCTTATTCTATAATAATCCCATTCTGTCTGGGAGGAACAGAAGTACATAGCAAAGCTAAGCGCCATGCACCTTTTGGCTGACCGTGAACAGCATTTCATCTGATTTGCTGAGCCAGTGAGGTTAACGAGGTGGAGAGATCATCGAAAATTCGGCGGGTGCTCTCCCATGCCGCTTCCGGGCGTGTGATATTCTGAAAAATATGCGGGTAACCGCAAAACAAAGTCAGAGTAACCGGAGGATTTATTCATATTGTGGAGGAGTAATTATTATGTGTGGAATAATTGGATATACCGGACCGCTGGATGCAAAAGACATTCTGCTGAACGGTCTGGCGACGCTGGAATACCGGGGCTATGACAGTGCCGGAATTGCGCTCTGTATGGAGGATTCCAGCATCTGTGTGACCAAAAAAGTCGGTAAGGTAAAGGCATTGAAGGAATATTGTGATCAGGTGGTGAAGGGAAGTTCACACAGCGGAATCGGACATACGCGCTGGGCGACACACGGCGGAGTGACGGATGCCAATGCCCATCCGCATCAGGCCGGACGTGTGACCCTGATTCATAACGGAATTATTGAGAACTATCATGCGCTGACGGAGCAGTTCGGACTTCAGGATGAGCTGGTGTCCCAGACCGACAGCGAGGTGGCTGCGAGGGTGCTGGACCGGATTTATACCGGCGATCCGCTGATGGCGATTCGTGAGCTGATGCGTCTCGTGGAGGGCTCTTACGGTTTCTGCATCATGTTTGATGATCAGCCGGGAGCTGTATTTGCAGCGCGCAGTGTGAGTCCGCTGGTGGCTTCCTATACGCGTGCCGGAGCTATGATTGCATCGGATCTTACGGCGTTGATCCCTTACACCAATCAGTATTTTGTAGTTCCGGAACAGCATATTGTGAAGCTGACACCATACAAAGTGCATGTCTATGAGCTGGACGATACATTTTCCAAATTTTATCCGGAGATCATGACGGTCAACTGGAATATGGATGCCGCGATGAAAAACGGCTTTCCACATTTCATGCTCAAGGAGATTCATGAGCAGCCGGATGCCATGAAAAAGACAATCCTGCCCCGTATCAGCAAAGGACTTCCGGATTTTTCGGATGACGGGATTCCGGATTCCATTTTTATGGATTGCAATGCGGTCCATATCGTTGCGTGCGGTACAGCCATGCATGCCGGTATGGTAGCCCGTGCTCTGATGGAACCGCTTCTGAGGATTCCGGTTACGGTCACGATTGCTTCGGAATTCCGTTATGAGCAGCCGCTGATTGATGAAAAAACGCTGGTAATGATCATTTCCCAGTCCGGTGAGACGATTGATACCCTGGCGGCTCTGCGTCTGGCTCACTCCTGCGGTTCTAAGACCCTTGCGATTGTCAACGTTAAGGGTTCCACCATCGCCCGGGAGAGCGATTATGTTCTTTATACGCATGCAGGTCCGGAGATTGCGGTGGCAAGTACAAAGGCATATTCGGTACAGCTTGCCGCTCTTTATATGTTGTGCTGCCGGATGGCATTTCTGCGCGGGAAATACACGGCACAGCAGGCAGCAGATTTTATGACGGATCTTCTGGATGCAGTACCTGCCATGGAAGTGATGATTGCACAGCAGGAATCGATCAGACAGATCATCACTCACATCATCCAGAGCCCGGATGCATTCTTTATCGGACGTGGACTCGATTATGCGTTTTCTCTGGAGGGTGCTTTGAAACTGAAAGAGATTTCCTATATACATGCGGAAGCCTACGCTGCGGGTGAACTGAAGCATGGCACGATCGCTTTGATCTCCGATCAGGTTCCGGTGATCGCCATTGCGACGCAGCAGCATGTCTTTGCAAAAACCATCTCCAATATTCGTGAAGTCAAGGCGCGAGGTGCCTTTGTCATCCTGCTCACAAAAGAAAGCTCTGTCGTGGATGATACTCTTGCGGATATCCGGATCCGGATTCCGGATGTGGATGACCGGTTTACGGTATTTCCGATTGCAGTAGTGCTGCAGCTGATTGCCTACTATGCATCACTTGGCAAAAACCTGGATGTTGATCAGCCGAGAAACCTGGCGAAGTCGGTGACGGTTGAATAGTTGCCGCATCGCATCAGCACATCAAAAAAGCACATGTTCAGGCAACTCCTGTTCATGTGCTTTTTTAATAAAATGTTCCGCGGTTTATTCTCCAAGCTCGGCAGCTTCCATGATCCGTCCGTCTCTCCAGATTCGCTCCAGATCATAGAACAGGCGGTCTTCTCTGCTGAATGCGTGTACAATGATGTCACCGTAGTCCATCAGAATCCAGCTGCCGCTCTGGTATCCTTCCACCTGTTTACACGGGTAGCCTGCTTTTCCAAGCTCCTCTTCTACGTTATCCGCCATGGCCTGTACCTGATTTACGTTGGAACCGCTGGCAATGATAAAATAATCTGCCAGTACGGATACTTCGCGAATATCAATAATGCGGATGTCTTCGCCCTTTTTGTCTTCCAGTGCCCGGACAGCCAGTTTTACAATTTCCTTGGAATCGTTCATATGGGTATCTCCTTTCCCCTGCTGTATTCAGTTCGTCTCTGCCGCAGACCGGATGGATTCGTACGCCTGCATAGTCATCGGGTCAATCAGGCTTCCTTTCTGCTTCAGATAGTCCAGTGTTCCTTTCAGAATCTGATACAGGGTCTGATCCAGGTTCTGAAAGGCCAGGTGACGCATCTCATCCAGATTGGCCGCCTTGTCTCTGCGTGGTTCAATATAGTCTGCAATATACAGTATTTTATCCAGTGTGCCCATTTCCGGTCTGCCTGTCGTATGACAGCGGATGGCATCCAGAATCTCTGCATCATGAATGCCGTATTTGTGTTCTGCCAGCCATGCGCCGTATTTGGCATGGATGACAGCGGGAGCACTGATTTCTGCTTCGGTCAGGGCTATTCCGTGTTTCCGGCATTTTGCAATTAATTCATTGTCCGTATAACGCTTGGCACAGTCATGCATCAGTCCTGCCAGCTCGGCTTTGCGAATGTCATAGCCATAACGCATCGCCAGTGCAATGCAGGTATAGGAAACGCTGACAGAATGTTCATAACGCATCGGATCCAGTTTGTGCTTCAGCTGTTTGCGGAAGGTAATGATCTGTTCATTCATCGTAATCATAAGTAGATCTCCCCATCGTCCTGATCTCAGAGCTGCTGATACAGGGCGTGCTGTCTGATATAATCCTCCACAGCCTGTGGAAGGTATTTGTATACATGTTTTTTGCGGGCAATCATGTCCCGAAGTTCACTGGATGAAAGGTCCACTTCTTCGCCGTGCAGCAGACGGATATCTGCGGGATAGCGTTCTTTCAGATAGGTAATCTGCTCCTCCAGGGAACGCGGTGCCTCCGGATACTCCCGTCCTGCTACCAGCAATGTGGCCTGGCTCATGACCTCACGGGGATGATACCAGGTTTCGATCTGGAACAGGGAATCTGCCCCGATGATAAAATAAAACCGGTTCTGCGTGTAAGTTTCATTCAGAAGACGCAGGGTCTCGGCTGTATAGGTATTGCCGGAACGCTGTATCTCGAACCGGGAAAGCCGGAAGAAGGGAACCGCTTCAATGGCAAGGCGCACCATCTCGCAGCGGTCTTCCACACATGTGACCTCGTGATCCTTTTTATGAGGCGGGGTACCGGAGGGCATAAACCAGACTTCATCCAGTTCGTATTCCTGATAGGCCTGCCGCCCGAGCATCAGATGACCATTATGGATGGGGTCAAAGGTTCCGCCCAAAACTCCGATATTTGCCATGGTTGATCTCCTTTTGTTTACTGTGGAAGAACAATTTTGCGTTTGGCCTCATCTTTGGCCGGTTTATAGAGTACGATTTTCTTTCCGATCACCTGTACGACTTCGGAACGGGTGCGTTCTGCCAGCACCTCCGCGATGGAATGTCCATCGTCCAGGCAGTTCTTCAGTACGGTGATCTTAATCAGTTCACGCGCTTCCAAAGCTTCCGCGATCGCAGATGTCAGCTCCGGAGTCACGCTGGATTTGCCGATCTGGAAAATCGGATCCATCGTCATGGCCAATCCCTTGAGATAAGATCTCTGTTTGCTTGTCATGATAATCTCCTTTTATTTGTAGTAATCAAACGCGAGACCATACATGCGTACGGTGTCGCCTTCCTGGATGCCCTTCGCCTCCAGCTCATCCAGAATCCCGTTCTCCTTCAGGAAATTCTGGAAGAACTGGAATCCCTTCTCAGACTCCAGATTCGTATAACCGAGCATCTTTTCAATGCGCGGACCTTCAACAACAAACACACCGTCTTCATCAACCTCAACCGTATAAGGAAGATTGCGGTCGCCTGCGTATTCGATTTCAAATTCTTTTTCAAAAACAACCGGATCCAGATTTACTTTCTTCAGCAGTTCGTAAACCGCATACAGCAACGTCTTGACACCCTGGCCGCTGACTGCGGAAATCGGAAACACCGGAATTCCCTCCGGTTCAAATTCTCTGCGGAGATTCTCAGCCGGATCCTCATCTTCAGAATATACCGCATCAATCTTGTTGGCAGCAATCACCATCGGACGCTTCAGCAGTTCCGGGTTGTATGCTTCAAGCTCCGCATTGATGGCACGGATGTCCGCAACCGGATCCCGTCCCTCGGTACCTGCCGCGTCTACAACATGAATCAGTACCCGGCAGCGTTCGATATGGCGAAGAAAATCATGTCCGAGACCGATTCCCTGGGAAGCTCCCTCAATCAGACCGGGAATATCTGCCATGACAAAACCGGCGCCGCCGTCCAGATCCACAACACCGAGGTGCGGATTCAGCGTGGTAAAATGGTAATTAGCAATCTTCGGTCTTGCGTTGGACACACGGGAAAGCAGGGTGGATTTGCCGACATTCGGGAAACCAACCAGGCCCACATCTGCAATGACCTTCAGCTCCAGCTGTACCCAGAGCTCATGCCCTGCCTGTCCCGGCTGAGCGTATTTTGGCGCCTGCATGGTCGGTGTGGCAAAGTTCATATTGCCAAGACCGCCCTT
>JALFHZ010000139.1 GCA_022776445.1 Lachnospiraceae bacterium | reverse complement strand
TTGAGTTTGTCGGGTTCAATGATTTCAATTTTATTCTTTTCTGACGCTCCTTTTATAAATGCATTGATTGCTGCCAGCGTATTTCCTTTTCTGGCACTTCCATTAATGATTACAATTTTCATGCGTGTATCCTCCAACTTTCGATTTGCATCGTTATTCTTACCTCTTATTTTACCAGATATCGCCTACAGATTCCATAGCTTCATAGCTCAAAATAGTTCATTCACAAACCATTTAGCTATATAAAAGGGACGGCTTTTCAGCCGCCCCACCGGTCAACGCTGCGTTAATCAGACAGGTTCATCGTCGGATTCCGCTTCATAATCCTCGTTGACATCCACTTCTTCGTCCTCGTCACCAGCATCCTCCGGCAGCTGGAGCGCGTCTTCATCCTCATCGTGATAATCCGCATCCGGGTCTGGCTGATTTTTCTTGGATGCAGGCTTTACGCCCTTCATCTTGATATAGAGATAGCCGCCGACACTGGCTGCACCAATCACAAACAGAAGCAGCATAATCATCGGAAGCGGAGACGCTTTCTTCTGCTCGTTTTCTGTTTTTTGCTCTTCCGGTGCAGGTTCCGTCTCCTGCGGTTTTTCAGTTTCCGCAGGCTCCGTGACTTCCGGCTCCTTCTCCTGATACTTGGCAGCTTCCTCTTTATCCATCAGAGCAAGCAAATCGGCCTCATCCACCATATTCAGGAAATGCACATTCTGATTGCCGTCTTTATCACGGTCGATGATCAGATAGAAGGTGTTGCCCGCCTTTGTCACCAGTGTGATGAACTGCTGGCTGGATTTATCTTCTTCCTCACCGATATCGTCCACCAGCGTCATATTGCCTTCCGGGGTCAAAGCTGCACTGGATTCCTTTTCACTCTCTGATGACAGTCCGCCCTGCATCAGATCCAGAAACAGCTTCAGAGCATCTTCACTGAACATGCTGCTGTCTTTTGCAGAATCCGTGACATTCAGATACTTTCCATGTGCATACCCGGTTTTTCCGTTGAAGCTCACCTTATACCAGTTACCACATTTTTCGACAATCTCCACCGTATCGCCGGAATACAGATATCCGATAATCTCCTGATCCATGCCGGGACCGGAACGAAAATGCAGGCTGGTGATACCCGGCACCACCGTACAAATCTGCTTTTGGGACTTTTCGCCGCCGATGTTGTATTCCTTGCCACCCACCGTAACGATCAGGTTCCCATCCGCATCCGTAGAAACTTCATAGCCATCCGGCATAACCTGCACGTCCGGGTCGATTTCGATACTGTCGGTATTGTCCGTATTCCCTACATTTGCGCTTTCCGCCGCATCCGCTTCCTGAGCAGCGGTACTGACAAACGTATTCTTCTGCCCGTTATCGCCCGTATAGGCAAATGCCGTGGTCGTAAAAGTTCCTGCCGCCATCACGCTGACAAGCAGCATTGCCATCATCTTTTTCATTCCATATCCTCCGTTTCTTTCTCATCCAGTTTCAGGTTCTCCGGGTTGGGAACCGCAGCCTGCGCCATCTGAATGATGACTGCCAGCTGTTCCGGAGTAAGGCTCTGAGCATGTACCATTTCACAGATTTCGCTGTTTTCCTGCTCGTGGTACTTTCTGTCCCATTCCTTTCTGCGTTCCTCCCACTCATCGCGTTTCCTGCGGGCTTTCTCACGCTCCACAGCAATCTTTTCCAGTTTCAAACTCATATCGTTTCCTTTCCGGGCGAATAATCGCCCTATTTTTTATCGAATTCTTCCCATGCAGTAGTAGTGCTGCCGCCAGTAGCTTGTCTCAATGGAAGCATAGGAAATTGGGTTGCCACAGTGGATCATCATCCCGTTGCCGACATAAATGCCCACATGGGATGCTCCGCTGGTGTTGTAGGTTTTCTGGAAGAAGATCAGGTCTCCGGGCTTTGCTTCACTCTTCGGAATAATGTCGCATTTTCCCATCAGACCGTTGGCCGTCTGCCTGCCCACATTCCAGCCATTGCCGCAATGGTTGATGACCCAGCTGACAAATCCGGAACAGTCAAAACTGGTGCTCGGCGAGCTGCCGCCCCAGACATAGGGATAACCGAGATATTTTTCTGCTTCGGTAATCATCTTCCGGAATTTTTCATCCGTCAGAGCTTCGCCCGGAATGTCATAATCCTGATATTCTCCGCTGGAACCCGCGCCATCCGGCGTTGCAAAGGCGATGCCTGCAAACAGATCATTCCGATTGCCTCGGCACTCCAATGTGACTTCGTAGCGTTGCAGCTGGTCATCTGTAAGACCGGAATTTCTGGCAACATAGTCCACACCCCGATTTAGTAAGGTCACATTGAGGATTTTATACTCATACTGTACCGTCACCTGATAGGTGTAGGTGTGTCCGGTTCCGGTGATCGGATTGTAGCGATAGCCCACACGGGTTTCCTTCCTTGTCCGGATTTCCACCTTTTCCTCCAACTTCAACTCATACTGCGCTTCAAAAATACTCTGGAGCCGCGCCTTCACCTGGCTTCTCGTATAATTTTCAAATTCTACGGTCAGCAGAGAAGCAAGCTCATAGGGATTGTGACCGATCTCTGCCAGATTGTAGCGATACTCGTCATAGCCCGGATGGTCTGTCTCAATACGGTCGATTTTTTTGCGAAGTTTATCTTCCAGCTTGGTATAATCCGTCTCCACGCCTTTCAAATCTTCATCTTCTGCCGTGTAGGAAGTCCCCAGCACCACATTGCCGCCGCCATTGATCAAGACAGAGCAGGATGAAACCGACCCTGCAATCACCAAAACAAGCAGTCCCACGGCTGCGATGCCGATGATGATATGCGAATGGCTCTGCACAAACTGAAATGCCTTTTCCGTTATACTGACAGTACCCTGCGCAGCTTTGGCTGTGCCAGCTGCTGTGTTCTCCGCTGCGGCTGCACCTGCCTTCGCAGCGGCATACTCTTTT